>JACMIV010000337.1 GCA_014380965.1 Rhizobiaceae bacterium
AACTCGTCGTCGTAGGTCACACGGTCACCGGGCTCCTGCCACCGGAGCTGTCAGAGCACACGCCGACGGACGACGAGGATCTCTGGGTGCGTGGCTCCGTTTTTGCCGCGGATACGGGCGCGGGCCGCGGGGGGTTCTTGACCGCGGTTGAGCTGCCCGGGCGTGCGGTCTACGAGTCGCGTCGGGAGTGACGGTCGGCCCTGGCTTGTGACGATCCTCCACGACGGGAGGGGGAACCCATCAAATCCACCGGCGCACGCGGAACACGACGAGCAGCAGGAAGGTGAGCGTCAACATCAGCCCGATCACGATCCAGAAGCCCTCGACCCGCTGGGAGATCGGGATAATCGCAAAGACCGAAGCTTCCGATCTCCCCCCCGGCGGGGGAGATGTCCGGCAGGCCAGAGGGGGGTGCAGGCGCAAGCCTCGAAACCACTCGCCGCAACCTTCACCGGAGCCCCCTCTTGACCGCCGTCGAAGCCGTCTCCGACCGCGGCGCGGCGCGCATCGCGCCCCCGGCCGGCACCACGGCACGATTCAAGCTCGCGCTTCGCTTCGCGTTGCGCGAGATGCGGGGTGGGCTCTCCGGCTTCTACATCTTCCTCGCCTGCATCACGCTCGGCGTCGCCTCGATCGCGGCGGTGAACTCGGTGGCGGTGATGATGACCGGCGGGATCGAGCGCGAGGGTCGGGCGATTCTCGGCGGCGACATGCGCTTCTCCTTGGTCCAGCGCGAGGCGGCAGGTCCCGAACTCGACTATCTCCGCTCGCTCGGCGACGTGTCGAAGACGACCGCGATGCGATCCATGGCGAGGCTGCCGGCGGGCACCGACCAGTCGCTGGTGGAACTGAAAGCCATCGACGGCGCCTATCCGCTCTACGGCGCGATCGAGACCGCCCCGGCCGAGCCGCTGGACGCCCTACTTGCCGAGCGGAACGGCCGCTTCGGGGCGCTCGCCGCGCCCGAACTTCTCGATCGGCTGGGGCTCGCGCGCGGCGCAGTCCTCCGCATCGGGTCGAGCGAGGTCGAACTGCGCGCGACGATCGTCCGCGAGCCCGACCTTCTTTCCGACGGCTTCAACTTCGCACCGCGCCTGATGCTCTCCGAGGCGGGCATCGCGGCGACCGGGCTTGTCCAGCCGGGGAGCCTGGTCGAGCATTCATACAACGTGCGTCTGCCTGTGGGCGACGACGGCAAGGCGCTCCTCGAACAGGCGAACGAGCGCTTTCCCTCCGCCGGCTGGAGCATCCGCACCGCCGACGAGGCGGCGCCCTCGCTTCAACGCAACATCGAGCGCTTCTCGCAGTTTCTGACGCTGGTCGGCCTCACCGCCCTCATCGTCGGGGGCGTCGGAGTCGCCAACGCCGTCAACGCCTATCTCGATTCAAAGCGCGCGGTCATAGCGACCTTCAAGAGCCTTGGCGCCGGCGGCACTTTCGTTGTCACGATCTACCTGATCCAGATCATGATCCTTGCGACCGTCGGCGTCGCGGCCGGCCTCCTTCTCGGCGCGATCGCGCCGTTTATCACGGCGCGCTTCCTCGAAAGCGTCATTCCGGTAGCGGCGACGGCCTCCGTCTATCCGTCCGCGCTCTTCGTCGCGGCGTTGTTCGGCTTCCTCACCTCGCTCGCCTTCGCGCTCCTGCCGCTCGGCCGCACGCGCGACGTTCCGGCGACGGCGCTCTTTCGCGAGATGACGGCGTCCGGCAGTTACCGGATGCGCTGGGCCTATCTCGGCGGCGCGATCGGACTTGCCGCCGTCATCGCCGCGCTGGCGATATTCATGGCAAGCGACCGCGACGTCGCCTTCACCTTCCTCGTCGCCACGGCCGCCGCCTTCCTCATCCTCAGAGGCGTCGCCATCGTGATCCAGCGTCTGGCCGCCCGTGCGCCGCGCGTCTCCTCGACCCCGTTGCGCCTCGCGATCGGCAACATCCACCGGCCGGGGGCGCTGACGCCCTCGGTCGTTCTCTCGCTCGGTCTTGGCCTGACGCTGCTCGTCACCCTCGCGATCATCGACAACAGCCTGCGCCGCGAGATCTCGGGCGGGCTCGCGACGCGGGCGCCGAACTTCTTCTTCGTCGACATCCAGAACGCCGACATCGCGCCCTTCCGCGAGGAGGTGGAGCGCCTCGCGCCCGGCTCGTCGCTCGACGCTGCGCCCATGCTGCGCGGGCGGATCACCGAACTGAACGGGCAGGACGTCGCCACGATGGAGATCCCGCCCGAAGGGGGCTGGGTGCTGCGCGGCGACCGGGGCGTCACCTACGCGCCGACGCTGCCGGAGAATTCCAACATCACCGAGGGCGAATGGTGGCCCGCGGACTATTCCGGCGAGCCGCTCGTCTCCTTCTCCGAGGAAGAGGCCGGCGAGCTTGGGCTCAAGATCGGCGAGACGCTGACCGTCAACGTGCTCGGCCGCGACATCACGGCAAGGCTCGCGAATTTCCGGACGGTGGAGTGGGAGTCGCTGTCGATCAATTTCGTGATGGTCTTCTCGCCCAACACGTTCGCAGGCGCGCCCCACGCGTGGCTCGCGACCCTCGCCATCCCCGAAGCCACCCCGGCGAGCGAAGCGTCCGTCATGAACGGGATCACCAACGCCTATCCCGCGGTGACGACGGTGCGCGTCAAGGAGGCGCTCGACGCGGTGAACGGGCTGGTGGCGCAGCTTGCGCTCGCCATCCGGGCCGCAGCGGCGGTGGCGCTCGTCGCCTCGGTGCTCGTCCTGTCAGGCGCGCTCGCGGCGGGCAACCGAAGCCGCATCCACGACGCCGTGGTTCTGAAGACGCTCGGAGCGACCCGGCGCGTGCTGATCCAGGCCTTCACCATGGAGTACCTGCTGCTTGGCCTTGCGACCGCTGCCTTCGCCATTGGAGCCGGAGCGCTCGCTTCCTGGTTCGTCGTCGCCTCGATCATGCAGCTTCCTTACGCCTTCGACTGGATGGTGGCGCTGACGACGCTCGTCGTCTCGCTGGTGTTGACGGTCGGCTTCGGGCTTGCGGGAACATGGCGGATCCTCGGACAAAAGGCGGCGCCGGTGCTGCGGACACTTTAGGGCGGCCCGTGACGATAGGGCGGCCCGCGACGATCGATTAACCGCGACACGCTATGAGGACGCGGTTTCGTGACCCCGCGCCCGCGAAAGAGACTTGTTTGCAACGCGCGGCATCCGCATATTGTTGGGCAGGCAAGCTGGGCGTCCCGCCAGCGGCGCCTCGGTCGCCCGCGACGCGGGACGGATCGACACCGGACGGGACACGCAGAAAGGAACTTTCCATGGCTGACAAGTGGAATAACGGGGCGCGCAGCGTTCCGATGGCCGGGTCGAGAGTGGACGTCACGATCGACCAGGGCCTGCGGACCTACATGCTCAAGGTCTACAACCTCATGGCCGCCGGCCTCGCCATCACCGGCGTCGCGGCCTACGGCCTTTTCATGCTTGCGACGACGACCGATCCGGCCTTGTCGGTCGGAACGCTGAACGGCGTCATGCTGACGAGCCTTGGCGCTACGCTCTACACATCTCCGCTCAAGTGGGTGGTGATGTTCGCGCCGCTCGCGATGGTGTTCTTCCTGTCCTTCCGCGTGGACAAGATGAGCGTGCCGGCAGCGCAGGCGACATTCTGGGCCTATGCCGCCATGGTCGGCGCGTCGATCTCGACGATCTTCCTCGTCTACACTCAGGAATCCATCGTTCAGGTCTTCTTCATCACCGCCGCAACCTTCGGCGCGCTGTCGCTTTGGGGCTACACGACAAAGAAGGACATCTCCGCTTGGGGCTCGTTCTTGTTCATGGGCGTGATCGGCATTCTGCTCGCCTCGATCGTGAACATCTTCCTCGGCTCGGATGCGCTGGGCTTTGCGATCTCCGTGATCGGCGTCCTCGTCTTCGCCGGACTCACGGCCTACGACACGCAGCAGATCAAGGAAATGTACTACGAGGGCGACGGTTCGGTCGTGATGGGCCGCAAGGCGATCATGGGCGCTCTCCGGCTCTACCTCGACTTCCTGAACATGTTCATGTTCATGCTCCAGCTCTTCGGCAACCGCGAGTAAGCGATTGCGCCAGACGGAACACTGAGGCGCCTTGCTGGCGCCTGCTGGAAAAGTCGAAAGGGCGGTCTTCGGGCCGCCCTTTTCTTTTGGCCCGGCATTTGCGACTGAGGCGCACGGACGTTCCCCGACTTTTAAGGTCTTGCGTCCGACCGGAGCACCCATGGACGACTGCACCCTTCGCACTGCCACCGCGGCGGATCTTGCGCACCTGACGCGGATCTATGCCCACGCCGTCCTCCACGGCACCGCGACCTTCGAACTGACGCCGCCGGACGAGGCGGAGATGGCGACGCGCTTCGCCGCCCTCATGCGGCAGGGCTATCCCTATCTCGTCGCCGAGGACCATAGCGAGCGGGTTCTCGGCTACGCCTATGCCGGCCCGTTCCGCAACCGTCCGGCCTTCCGCTGGTCGGTGGAGGATTCGATCTATCTCGCGCCTGAAGCGACAGGCCAGGGCGTCGGCCGCATGCTCCTCTCGCAGCTGTTGAAGCTCTGCGAGGCGAAAGGCTTCCGGCAGATGATCGCAGTCATCGGCGACAGCGAGAATACCCCGTCCATCCGCCTTCACGAACGCGCCGGCTTTCGCACTATCGGCATCTTCCAAAGCTCGGGCTTCAAGTTTGGCCGCTGGATCGACACCGTCTTCATGCAGCTCGACCTCGGCAAGGGCAGCAAGACTTTGCCGGACGAGGCGGAGTTTCCGGGGACGATGCCGGAATAGAGGCGACGGGGTACGGCCGCCGTCCGGAAAGGCGACCGGACGCGACTCTCGATGGTCGTTATGTGCCGCAACGGTCGTCATGCCCCTCGAAGTCGTCATCCCGGACTTGATCCGGGGCTTATGCCAAAAACGGCACTCGGGATCAGGCCGGGTTACGACAAGCGGAGATCAGCAAACAAATCGGATGCGATTTGGAATGGATCCCGGGTCACGCTGGGGATGACGACCGTCGAGGTTGGTCGAGGTTTGAACGCTGGACACGCAAACAGTGCGCGCCCCTCGCTCACACGAGCTTCAGCCCCTTGTCGAACACCTTCAGCACCTGACCCAGCTCGTGCCCACGCTTCATGACGAGGCCGCCGGCGGCGGTGACGCTGAAGGCGCCTTGGCGGCGGGCGAGCTTGGGGTTCTTCTCGATGCGATAGAGCGGCATCTCGCTGGTGCGGCGGAAGATCGAGAAGACCGCGCGATCCCTCAGCATGTCGATCGCGTAGTCGCGCCATTCGCCGGCAGCGACCATCCGGCCGTAGATGTTGAGAATTTCGGAAAGTTCGCGGCGGTCGAAGGACACGATCGGGACGACGGCCCTGTTTCTGACGATGGAAAGGTCGATGAGATCAGCGCCTGTCTCGCGCTCCGAAACGAAATCCACCAAGTCCCGTCCTCTTCCGGCAGCCCGAACTGCCCGTCCGACATGGCCTGTCCGACATGGCTCGTACGCCTGCTCGAGGCGTAGGTTCGGCCAACTTTACGACATGATGGTGACATGAAAAGGCAGGAGCGGCAAAAGCTTTCCGCCTGCTCGGCGGGCAGAGGGCGGCGAGCCCCTCAGAAATCGAGGGCGACCGCCGCGAGGATCGGACCCGGCGCGCCGCCCTCGGTGACGCTCTGGAGGATCGCGGCGCAGCCGCCCTTCCCCTTCCCCGCCGCTTCGAGCGCCGAGAGCGGCAGGTCGACGTCGAGGCGTTTGCCGTCCCACATTCCAAGGATGCGCCAGTCGCGGACCGGATTGGCGCTGACGAGGGTGTGGCCGCGGTTTTCGCCGCGATGGACCTCGGTTCGGGTCTCCTCGTCGAAGGTGACGAGCATCAGGACGAGCGGCCGACCCTCGGCCTTGCCGTCGGCGGTGACGTGAAGCCGGTCGCCGCGAAGGCTGAGCGAGATCCATGGGGCCTCCGGGATCTTCGTCAGGCGGGTCTCGTCCACAGCGGTGGAGATGTCGCCGGCGCGCGAGCCGACGACATCGCGTGCACCGTTCACCACCGCCTGCGGAGTATAGATCGAGCCGGTGCCGAATGCCTTGGCATAGGCGCGCTGCCGGTCGGTGTTGGCCCGGCTGGCAAGGGGATCCGCCCAGCCGATATAGTCCCAGTAATCGACGTGATAGGAGAGGGCGACGAGCGAGGGATCCCTTGCAAGGTTTGCGAGGATGGCGTCGGCCTTCGGGCAGGAGGAGCACCCCTGGCTGGTGAAGAGCTCGACGACGGCACGCACGGTCCGGCTCGTCGCCTCCCGCTCGCCGGCGTCGGCATCCTCGCTGGCCGCTCCGAGAATAAGCCCAAGCGTGAGGGCGACGGACGCCAGGAGATTGAAGCCGCTCTGCATCACGTCATGGTATCCGTTCGAAGGTCGTCCCGCGGGCGCCGAGTGCCGCGGTCATGTCCGGCTGCCCTGCCCGACAGCCGAGCCGTCCGCTTTCGACCCGAGCGTCTGGGACGGGGAAGTCTGCCCACCGTCTGGAGGCGGCGGTTTCATGACCGAACCGTAAGACTGTAGCTGAACATCTACCAGTCACTTGCGGGTGACAGTCGCAATGCGCGGCTCTTGCGAATGCGTGATGCTCACGGGAAACGCCGCCGGCTCCCGTGGAACCGGCGGCGTCTTGGAAATCGTTTCGCCTTGCGCGGGCTGAGCGCGGTCTTGCCGCTGCGCCCGCGTCTGTCGAGATGGGCCGTCAGGCCGCGAGGCGGCGCAGGACGTATTGCAGGATGCCGCCGTTTCGGAAGTATTCGAGCTCGTCCAGAGTATCGATGCGACAGAGGAGCGGGATGACTTGCGTCGTCCCGTCTGCCCGCGTCACCGTCGCCTCCATGACCTGGCGCGGCTTCACGTCGGTGAGGCCCTCGATGGTGACCGTCTCGTCGCCCGTGAGGCCGAGCGTCTGCCAGGACGTGCCTTCCTCGGCGAAGACGAAGGGCACGACGCCCATGCCGACGAGGTTCGAGCGATGGATGCGCTCGAAGGACTGGGCGATGACGGCGCGCACGCCGAGGAGCACGGTGCCCTTGGCCGCCCAGTCGCGGGAGGAGCCGGTGCCGTATTCCTTGCCGGCGAAGACGACGAGCGGCACGCCCTCGCTCCGGTAGCGCATCGCGGCGTCGTAGATCGGCATGATCTCGCCGTCGGGCTGGTGGACGGTGACGCCGCCCTCGACGCCCGGGACCATCTGGTTCTTGATGCGGATATTGGCGAAGGTGCCACGCATCATGACTTCATGATTGCCGCGGCGCGCGCCATAGGAGTTGAAATCGAC
>JACMIV010000338.1 GCA_014380965.1 Rhizobiaceae bacterium
AAGGGTGGAGATCGGCACGTCGCCGGAACTGCTTGATCTCCCCCCTTGAGGGGGAGATGTCCGGCAGGACAGAGGGGGGTGTCGCATACACAACCGCTGATCTCTTCAGCCTCACCCAGGCTTGGAAGCCCCGATGACCCCCACCGTCCGCTTCGCTCCGTCGCCCACCGGCTATCTCCACATCGGAAACCTGCGCCCCGCCCTCTTCAACTGGTTCTTCGCCCGAAAGCCCGGCGGTGCCGGCACCTTCATCCTGCGCTACGACGACACCGATACCGTCCGATCGCGAATCGAATACGCCGACGCTATCCTCGAGGATCTCGCCTGGATCGGCATCCGTCCCGACGCCGTCCACCGCCAGTCCGACCGCCTCGCCCACTACGACGCGGCGGTTGAGACGCTGAAGGCGACGGGCCTCCTCTATTCCTGCTTCGAGACCGCCGACGAGCTCGACCGCAAGCGCAAGCGCCTGATGGCGCGCGGCCTCCCGCCTGTCTACGGGCGCGACGCGCTGAAACTCTCCGACGCCGAGCGCGCCGCCCTCGCGGCGGAGGGGCGCAAGCCCCACTGGCGTTTCCTGCTGCCCAACTTCGCCGACGACCCCGCCAAGCCCGTGCGCACCGAGATCGCCTGGACCGATCTCGTGAAGGGATCTCAATCGGTCGATCTCGCGTCGCTCTCCGACCCGGTCCTGGTGCGCGAGGACGGCAGCTACCTCTACACGCTCCCCTCGGTCGTCGACGACGGCGCGCTCGGCGTCACCCATGTGATCCGCGGCGACGACCACGTGACGAATACCGGCGTCCAGATCGCGCTGTTCGAAGCGCTGGGGCTCGCCGTGCCGGAGTTCGGGCACCTCAACCTTCTCACGACTATCGACGGGGAGGGCTTGTCGAAGCGCTCCGGTGCGCTCTCGCTGCGCTCGCTGCGGGAGGAGGGCATGGAGCCGATGGCCGTCGCCTCGCTCGCCGTCCTCGTCGGGCTCTCCGGCTCGATCGAGGCGGTGGACACTCTGGAGGCGCTGGGAGACCGCGTCCGGCTCGAAGACGTTTCGGCCTCGGCCTCGAAATTCGATCCCGAAGAGGTCCACCGGCTCAACGCCGACCTCGTCCACCGCCTCGGTTACGCCGAAGTCGCCCCGCGCCTCGCCGAAATGGACGTGCCGGACGCCGACGCCGAGGCGTTCTGGCTCGCCGTCCGCGCCAACTGCGCGCGCGTCGCGGACGCCGCCGTCTGGCGCGACGTTCTCTTCGGCCTCCTCCCCGAGCGCGTCCATTTCGAGGGCGAGGACCTCGCCTTCGTGACGACCGCCTTCGATCTCCTGCCACCCGAGCCGTGGAGCCGCGAGACGTGGAAGCTCTGGACGGAGGCCGTGAAGCAGGCGACCGGCCGTAAGGGCAAACCCCTTTTCATGCCGCTCCGCCGGGCGCTCAGCGGCCTCGACCATGGACCGGAACTCGCGGAGTTGCTGCCGCTGATCGGCCGGGAGAGGGCGGTTGAGCGGCGGCCCTGACGGGCTCTGCCGTCGGCCTACCCCCGCTGCACGGCCTGCGCCACCGCGATCGCCGCCATGTTCACCACCCCGCGCGAGGTGACCGACGGCGTCAGCACGTGGGCGGGGCAGGTGGCGCCGATGAGGATCGGGCCGACATGGAGCGAATCGGTCATCGCCTTGACGACGTTCATCGTGATGTTCGCCGCGTCGAGATTGGGGAAGATCAGGAGATTGGCCTCGCCCGTCAGCGTCGAGGCGGGCATCACGCGGCGGCGCATCGCCTCGTTCAGCGCGACGTCCCCGTGCATCTCGCCGTCGATCTCGAGACCCGGCATCCGCTCGCGCACGATCTTCAAGGCGCGGCGAAGCTTCTTGGTCTCCTCGGTCTCGTCTGTGCCGAAGTTGGAATGCGACACGAACGCGCCCTTCGGCTCGATGCCGAAACGCCGGATCTCACCGGCGGCAAGCAGCGTCATCTCGGCGAGGTCCTCGGCGCTGGGGTTCCGCTGGACATAGGTGTCGAGGAAGAACTTCGTGCTTGCTTGCGAGATGAGAAGGCTCATCGCGGCGAACTTCGTCGCGTGGGGTGCGACGCCGATCACCTGCTTGATGTCGACGAGATGGGGAATGAAGCGCCCTTCGAGGCCGCAGAGAAGCACGTCCGCATCCCCGCGCGAGACGGCGACGGCGGCGATGACGGTCGTGTTGGTGCGCACGATGGTGCGGGCGGTGTCGGGCGACACGCCGCGGCGGCCGACCTTCTCGAAATAGTGGTCGACATAGTCTCGGTAGCGCGGGTCGTCCTCGGGGTTCACCACCTCGAAGTCGGTCCCGGGGCGGATGCGAAGGCCATAGCGTTCCAGCCGGCTCGCGATGACGGCGGGGCGCCCGACGAGGATGGGCGTGCCGATCCTGTCCTCGAGCATCACCTGCGCCGCGCGCAGCACGCGCTCGTCCTCCCCGTCCGAAAAGATCACCCGCTTGGCCGAATCCTTGGCGATCTGGAAGATCGGCTTCATGATGAGGCCGGTGCGGAATACGAAGCGGTTCAGCCGGTCGAGATAGGCCGGCCAGTCCTCGATCGGGCGCGCGGCGACGCCGGTCGCCTCGGCGGCCCTCGCGACGGCCGGGGCGATCTTGAGGATCAGCCGCGGATCGAAGGGCGAGGGGATGAGATAGTCCGGTCCGAAGACCGGCGTTTCCGAGCCGTAGGCCTTGGCCGCGACCTCGGAGACCTCTTCGCGCGCGAGAGCTGCGATGGCGTCGACGGCGGCGATCTTCATTGCCTCGTTGATCCCCGTCGCGCCGCAGTCGAGCGCCCCGCGGAAGATGTAGGGGAAGCAGAGGACGTTGTTCACCTGATTGGGGAAGTCGGACCGTCCGGTGCAGATCATCGCGTCGGGCCGCACGGCTCTTGCGAGCTCTGGCATGATCTCGGGCGTCGGGTTCGCGAGTGCGAGGATCAGCGGTCGCACCGCCATCTTTTCCAGGAGTTCGGGCTTCAGGACGCCGCCGGCCGAGAGGCCGAGGAAGACGTCCGCGCCCTCGATCGCTTCGGAGAGGGTGCGCATCTCGGTCTTCTTGGCGTAGACCGCCATCCATCGGTCCATCCGCTTCTCGCGGCCCTCGTAGACGACGCCCTCGATGTCGGTGCAGGTGATGTTCTCGACCCTTGCGCCGAGCGAGACGAGAAGGTTGAGGCAGGCAATGGCGGCCGCGCCCGCGCCCGAGGAGACGATCTTCACCTCTCCGATCTTCTTGCCGTTGAGCTCCAGTGCGTTTCGGACGGCGGCCGAGACGATGATGGCGGTGCCGTGCTGGTCGTCGTGGAAGACGGGTATCTTCATCCGCGCCCGCAGCCGCTCCTCGACCTCGAAGCATTCCGGCGCCTTGAAGTCCTCGAGATTGATGCCGCCGAAGGTCGGCTCGAGCGCCGCCACCACCTCGACGATATGGTCGATCTCGCGGGCCTCGATCTCGATGTCGAAGACGTCGATGTCGGCGAATTTCTTGAAGAGGACCGCTTTGCCCTCCATCACGGGCTTCGAGGCGAGCGGCCCGATATCGCCGAGGCCGAGCACGGCGGTCCCGTTCGAGAGCACCGCGACGAGATTCGCCCGGCCCGTATAATGGGCGGCGAGCGAGGGATCCGCGGCGATGGCGCGGCAGGGGGCGGCGACGCCCGGCGAATAGGCGAGCGCGAGATCGCGCTGGTTGCCGAGCGGCTTCGTCGCCTGGATCGCGAGCTTACCGGGCTTCGGATGGCGATGGTAGAACAGAGCTTGTTCGTCGAGATCGCCGCTGGTCGGCCGCTCGGTCGAACCGTCATGGCTCATGGGGTTCTCGGACATGCCCGCTCCGTCTCGTCGGTGATGACCGGTGCTGCATAGACGATCTCACGGCAAAAAGTGAATCGGGCGACCGAAATTTCGTCGCCGCGCGCCGCCCGGTCGGACGCGTACCGCGTCGTACGCCTGTTGCCGAACCGGCCACCTGCGCCAGTTTCGTGCGGTGCGTCATATGGATGAAATGTGAATCAGGCATTCCGAGCGGACGAGAGGGGCGAACAGGATGGCGACAATGCACCAGCTGACCACGACTCGGCACTTTCGGACCCTCTTCATTTCCGATGTCCATCTCGGCTCGAAAGCAGCCCAAGCCGAGCTGCTGATCGATTTTCTGCGTCTTCACGACTCCGAGAAGATCTTTCTCGTGGGCGACATCGTGGACGGATGGCGCCTGAAGCGCACCTGGCACTGGCCGCAGAGCCACAACGACGTCGTCCAGAAGCTCTTGCGAAAGGCCCGCAAGGGCACCGAGATCGTCTATATTCCCGGCAATCACGACGAGTTCCTGCGCGCCTTCCCCGGCCAGCACTTCGGCGGCATAGAGGTCAAGCAGAACGACGTGCACGTCACGGCCGACGGGAGGCGCTTCCTCGTCATGCACGGCGACGAGTTCGACGTCGTCGTGCGCAACGCGCGCGTCATCGCCTATCTCGGCGACTGGGCGTACGACACGGCGATCGCCGCGAACGTCATCCTCAACCGGGTCCGCCGCGCGCTTGGCTTTCCCTATTGGTCGTTGTCGTCCTGGGCGAAGCTGAAAGTGAAGAATGCCGTGAGTTTCATCGGCGCCTTCGAGACCGCGCTCGCCGAAGAAGCGGCCCGCCATGGCTGCGACGGCATCATCTGCGGCCATATCCACCACGCCCAGATCGCTACCCGCTCCGGAATCGAATACGTCAACACGGGCGACTGGGTCGAAAGCTGCACGGCGATCGCCGAGCGCCACGACGGCTCGCTCGAACTGATCCGCTGGACCGTGACGGCCGAGCAGGCCGCGGCGGCCGGTCGCCGCGTCGGCGAGGACGTGGTCGAGGCAAGACCGGCGGTGGAAGCCGCCTGATGCGGGTTCTCATCGCGACGGACGCCTGGACGCCGCAGATCAACGGCGTCGTCCGGACCCTGTCGAGCCTTGTCGACGAGCTGCGCCTTCTCGGGGACGAAGTTCTCGTCGTCTCGCCGCAGGACTTCACGACGTTTCCGATGCCGACCTACCCGGAGATCCGGCTGGCGCTGGCCACATCATGGCGGCTGGGCAAAATCATTGCGGACTTCGACCCGCAGGCGATCCACATCGCCACCGAAGGCCCGATCGGCGTTGCCGCCCGGCGCGCGGCGATGCGAATGCGGCGTGCGTTCACCACCAGCTTCCACACGCGCTTCCCCGAATATCTGAGCCGCCGTGCGCCGGTGCCCGAAAGCTTCAGCTACGCGCTTCTGCGCCGCTTCCATGCGCCTGCGACCGCCTGTCTCGTGCCGACCGAAAGCGTGCGGCAGGACCTTGCCGCGCGGGGCTTCCAGAACCTCGTAACCTGGACGCGCGGTGTCGACCGCGCTGCGTTCCAGCCCTCGCCGCCGATCGACTTCGGGCTGCCGGGCCCGATCTTCCTCACCGTCTCGCGCGTCGCCCCGGAGAAGAACATCGAAGCTTTTCTCGAGCTCGACCTGCCGGGCTCGAAGGTCGTCGTCGGCGATGGCCCGATGCTCGCCGACATGCGCCGCCGCTACCCCCACGTCCACTTCGCCGGCTCGCAGACAGGCGCGATGCTCGCCCGCCACTATTCCAGCGCCGACGTCTTCGTCTTCCCGTCGAAGACCGACACGTTCGGCATCGTCCTCATCGAGGCGCTCGCCTGCGGCGTCCCCGTCGCCTCCTATCCCGAGCCCGGCCCCCTCGACGTGATCGCCGGGACGAAGGCCGGCTGCATGTCCGAGGATCTGCGGGAGGCCTGCCTTTGCGCGCTCACCCTCGACCGCGCAGACGCGCTGGAGCGCTCGCACGCCTTCACCTGGGCCGCCTGCGCCGACATCTTCCGCCAGACCGTGTTGGCACGGCCGGAGGCAACGGAGACGGAGGCCGCGCCGCTGGCGGGGTGAGGGGCTTTGCGCAGCGAGATATCGTAAGCCCCGACGCCTGCGGTGCGTAGCCACTGCTCCACGGCCTTGTCGCGCGCTTCCAAAGCGCGCAGACCGTCTCGGATGACCTCGCTCTCGCTGGCATACTCGCCTGACGAAACTTGTTTTTGACCATCTGCGCCATTTCATTCGGCAACGTGACGCTGATCTGCTGCATGCTGCGCATGGAGACACCCTTGGTCGATGGCGCTGAAACCAAGAGAGTACTCTGGCATGCGGCTTCGATCCGCAGGAGAGCAACCGACCGCCAATCGCGGTCGTTTTTCCTCTATCCTGTCGCCTATCCCCACAGCAGCGATATCGGCGGCGAGACCGTCGCCAAGGAATAAACCAGCCCATGCCGGCGGTCGGCCTTCATCAGGAGCGGTCCGTCGAGGTCGACGATGTCGGCCTCCTGGCCGAGGAGGACGGCGGGGGCCATGGCGAGGGAACTTGCGACCATGCAGCCGACCATGACGCCGAAGCCGTGGACGCGGGCCTCGCGCACGAGGGTCAGCGCCTCGGTGAGGCCGCCGGTCTTGTCGAGTTTCACGTTCACGAAATCGTAGCGGCCGACGAGGCTCGCGAGGTCGGACGTCGCGTGGAGAGATTCGTCGGCGCAGACAGGGACCGGATGGGGAATTTCGGCAAGGATGGCGTCCTGGCCCACCGGCAGCGGCTGTTCGACGAGGATCGCGCCGGCGGCGGCCGCGGCCAGCATGTTCTGCCGGATCGTGTCTGCCGTCCAGCCTTCGTTGGCGTCGAGGATGAGGCGCGCTCCCCGCGCGGCGGCATGGACGGCGCGGATGCGGTCGATGTCACCATGGCTTCCGCCGACCTTGATCTTCAGCAGGCCCCGGCCGGAGGCGGCGCGGGTCGCGGTCGCCATCTCCTCGGGCGTGCCGAGGGAGATCGTGTAGGCCGTCTCCAGCGGCCGCGGGGGCGTGGCGCAGACGGTCTCGGCCACCGAACGCCCGCTCGTCTTGGCTTCGAAGTCCCAGAGCGCGCAGTCGACCGCGTTGCGCGCCGCGCCCGCCGGCATAAGGCGCTGCAGCGCCTCACGCCCGGCCCCGGCTTCGATCGCGTCGCGCACAGCCTCGATCGCGTTCGTCACGCTCTTGACACTCTCGCCGTAGCGCGCATAGGGCACGCATTCGCCGTGCCCTGCGATCTGGCCCTCGGCCATCGAGGCGACGACGACGACCGCCTCGGTTTTCGAGCCGCGGGCGATGGTGAAGTCCGCGGCAAGCGGGAAGCGTTCCACTGTGACTGAAAGACGACGCGCCATCACAAAAACCTTGTCTGCAACTGTCCGACACACCGATAGCCATTACAAAGCGTGTATGGACGCTTAACCTTTGAAGGCGTTAGAGGGCAAGATTGCTCAGCGCGCCTTACAGGTGGAACCGCAGGGTCCTCGCAGTCGGACCGGATGCCCGAAGAGGACATTCGGAACAGGTAGGTCAAGACGACAGGCATGATGGACATGACGAAGGCCGAAGGCGGTCTGGATCAGGCCCCGGGGCAGACCGGACGCCAGACCGTTGCCCCCTCGCTCGTTGCCGACAAGGCCGGGTCGGGGGCCGGGTCGGGCTCGGGCGGCGGGCTCGTGCTGTCGCTCGCCGGCGACTGGCTGGCTCGCACGATCGGTCAGATCGAGAAGACGGTCGAGGACACGCGCCGATCCGATCTCGGCCGGTCCGTCACGATCGACTGCGGCGGCATCGGGCGGATCGACACGTCGGGCGCCTTCCTCGTCGAGCGGCTGACGCGCAGTCTCGGTGAGAAGGGCGCCGTCGAACTTTCGGGCGTCGGGGCGCAGGACGAACGGCTGTTCCAGGCCGTGCGCCGTGCCCTCGATCGCGATCGGGCCGAGCCGGCGAAGAAGGATACCTTTTCCCTCGTTGGTCTCTTCAACGGAATCGGGCGCACGATGTTCGCGGCAGGCGGCGAGGTCGTCGGCGGGCTCAACATCGTCGGCGCCTCGCTCTACGGTGCCGGCCGGCGCATCACCGGCAAGACGCAGGTCCGCATGGCGGCGATCGTCACGCAGATGGATCGGATGGGCGTCCGGGCGGTGCCCATCATCGCCTTGATGAGCTTTCTCATCGGCGCGATCATCGCCCAGCAGGGCGCCTTCCAGCTCCGCTCCTTCGGCGCCGAGATCTTCGTCGTCGATCTCGTCGGCATCCTGCAGCTCCGCGAGATCGGCGTCCTCCTCACCGCGATCATGATCGCCGGCCGCTCGGGCTCGGCGATCACCGCCGAGATCGGCTCGATGAAGATGCGCGAGGAGGTGGACGCGCTTCAGGTCATCGGGCTCAACCCGATCGGCGTCCTCGTCTTTCCGCGCCTCGTCGCGCTCACCATCGTCCTGCCGCTTCTCGCTTTCATCGCCGACATCATGGGCCTTGCCGGCGCCATGATGGTGACCTGGACGTATTCGGGCATCCCGCCCGAGGCCTTCATCCAGCGCCTTCGCGAGGCGATCGACATGGGCACGGTCTTCGCCGGCCTCATCAAAGCGCCGTTCATGGCGATCATCATCGGCATCGTCGCCGCGCTCGAAGGCATGAAGGTCGGCGGCAGCGCCGAAAGCCTCGGCCTTCACGTCACGGCCTCCGTCGTCAAATCCATCTTCCTCGTCATCCTCGTCGACGGTTTCTTTGCGATCTTCTATGCCGCTATCGGATACTGACCTCCCCCCGGACGGCCACGCGAACGGCCGGAACCTCGGTCTCGTCGGTGGAGAGAGCGATGCCGCGCTCGACGCTGCCGGGCACGACGTGATCATCCGCGCCCGGAACGTCAGCGTCTCCTTCGGCACGAAGAAGGTGCTCGACGGGCTGTCGCTGGATGTCAGACGCGGCGAGATCCTCGGCTTCGTCGGCGGCTCCGGCCAGGGCAAGTCCGTCCTCCTTCGCACCATTCTCGGCCTCAACCAGAAGCAGGAAGGCACGATCGAGATCTTCGGCACCGACTACGAGCGGGCGAGCGACAAGGAGCGGCTCGCCGTCGAGCAGCGCTGGGGCGTCCTCTTCCAGCATGGCGCCCTGTTCTCCTCGCTCTCCGTTCTGGAGAACATCCAGGTGCCGATGCGGGAATATCTCGACCTTTCGCCGGGCCTCATGGACGATCTCGCCCGCCTCAAGATCGACCTCGTCGGCCTGCCGCAGGACGCCGCGCACAAGTTCCCGTCCGAACTCTCCGGCGGCATGATCAAGCGCGCCGCGCTCGCCCGGGCGCTGTCGCTCGATCCCGACATCGTCTTTCTCGACGAGCCGACCTCGGGCCTCGATCCGATCGGCGCATCGGAGTTCGACGAGCTTATCATGACGCTGCGCGATACGCTGGGCCTCACCGTCTACATGGTCACCCACGACCTCGACAGCCTGTTTCAGGCCTGCGACCGCATCGCCGTCCTCGGGAACAAGAAGGTGCTGGTCGAGGGGCCGCTCGACGCGATGCTCGCTTTCGATGACCCGTGGGTGAAATCCTATTTCCACGGCAAGCGCGCCCGCACGATCGTGGCCGATCGGCCATCGATCGATCCGGCGCCCTCGCAGACCGACGACGCCGACAGCGGCAAGGAGAATGCGTGATGGAAACCAGAGCCAACTACGTCCTCGTCGGCGTCTTCACGGTCGTCGTCCTCGCCTTGTCCTTCGGCTTCGTCTGGTGGTCGGCCAATGTCTCCGACCAGGACAGCCGGGTGCAGATGCTGGTGCGGATCGAAGGCTCGGTTACGGGCCTCTCCGTCGGCAGCCAGGTGCTCTTCAACGGGCTTCGCGTCGGCGACGTCCGCAACCTCCGGATCGATCCGAACGATCCGCGCATCGTCATCGCCTCGACGCAGGTGGACGCGACGACGCCCATCACCACCTCGACGGTGGCCACCATCGGCTTCGCCGGTCTCACCGGCCAAGCCTTCATCGAGCTGAAGGGCGGCAACGTCAACGAGCGCAACATCATCGCCTATGCCCGCGAGCAAGGCGCGGTGCCCGTCATCCGCGCCGACCCGTCCGACGTGACCGACATCCTGGCGACCGCGCGCGATATCGCCGACCGCGCCGACAACATCCTCTCCCAGTTCGAAGGCATGGTCGGCGACGTCGGCCCAGCCGTGCGCACGACGGCCGCCAACGTCTCGGCGACCTCGGAGAACATCAAGGTCTTCACCGACAGCCTCGCCGCCAATTCCGGGCAGATCGACGAATTTCTTCAAAGCGTCAGCCGCCTCGCCGTCACCGCCAACACCGTCGCCGAGGCGCTGCCGGACGCGATCCGCTCCGTGCAGGACATCGTCGAAGCCGTCGATCCCGCCGCGGTGCGCACGACCGTCGACAATGTCGCGGCGATGTCGGGGACGCTGCGCGCGCAGTCGGACAATGTCGCAAGCGTCGTCGAGTCGGTGCGCACGGCCGCCAACAGCGTCGGCACGATCGGCGAGACGATCCAGCGCAACACCCCCGGAATCGACCGCTTCCTGTCCAATCTCGGGCCGATCTCGGACACTGCGACCAGCGTTGCGACGCGGCTGGACTCGGCACTCGGCTCGGCCGACGAGATCCTCGCGGCCGTTGATCCTGCCGTCGTCAATGCAACGTTAAGAGACATTTCCTCGGCGGCCAACACGGTGTCGGACGTCTCGACCATGGTCGGCGAGCAGCGCGAGGAGATCACCGAGGTCCTTCAGAACGTGACGGGCATCACGCGCAACCTGCGCAACGTCACGAACGGTTTCTCGGAGAACCGCGAGACGATCGACCGCTTCATCGCCAATCTCGGGCCGATTTCCGACAACGCCTCGGAGGCCTCGACCAAGCTCAACCGGACGCTCGACGACGCCGGCCGCCTCGTCTCCGGCATCGACCGCCAGCGCATTTCCGAGACGGTCGACAACGTCGCTGGCATCGTCGCCGGCCTCAACGCGAAGACGCCGCAAATCCAATCCGTCATCGACGGCGCCGACCGCACGCTGCGCACCGTGGATACGGCGTTGACCGGCATCGACGGCACACGCCAGCGGGTCGACGCGATTCTCGCGGGGATCGATCCGGAGACGGTCAACCGCGCGGTGACGAACGTCTCGTCGGCGACCGACAACGTCGCCCGCGCCGCCGATTCCATCGCCTCCATCGCCAATGATATCGGCGCGCGGCGCGAGGACATCAACCGGATCATCACCAATGCCGAACAGACGAGCGCCAAGGTGAACACTGCCTCGACGCGCCTCGACACGGTGCTCGCCTCGCTCGACCGCCTCCTCAACGCCTCTTCGACAGAAGGTCTTGCGGCCGAGGCAAGCGCGACGCTGGCAGCGATCCGCGAGACCGCCACCAGCATCAATGCCCGGGTCGGCCCGATCGCCGCGAATATCCAGGCCTTCTCCGGCAACGGGCTCTCCGAGGTGAGGACGCTGGTGCGCGACGTGACGCGCTCGGTCAACCGCATCGAGGGGGCCGTCACCGACTTCCAGGCCGATCCGAGCCGCATCATCTTCGGCGGCGACGAGGTCAAGCAGTTCGACGGCCGTACGCGCCGTTGACGGCGGTCTGGACGAATGGTTGAGAAGCGGGCGGCATGACGCGCGGCCCGCGCAGAAGAGTGTTTGCGTTAGGACCAACGGGATGACCATTTCGACGAGACCGAGTGCGATCGTGCTCCTGTCGCTCTTTCTCGGCGGCTGCGCCTCCATCGGCGCCGCGACGCCGCCCGATACCTACGAGATCGCCGCGCCCAGGGCGCTCGAGCGCATTTCCGGCCGCACCGGCGCGCAGATCCTCATCCCCGAGCCGCAGGCGATCAAGACGCTCGATTCCAACCAGATCGTCGTCAAGCCGACGCCCTTCACCGTCGAGTATCTCGAAAACAGCCAGTGGAGCGATCGCCTGCCGCGGATGGTGCAACTGCGCTTCGTCCAGGCCTTCGAAAACACCGGGCGCGTCGCGGCCGTCGGCGTTCCCGGTCAGGGGCTCGCGATCGACTACCAGGTCGTCATGGAGATCCGGAAGTTCGAGGTCGACATCGAAGGCGGCACCGACGCCGTGATCGAGATCGCCGTAAAGGCCCTCAACGACCGTAACGGCACCGTCCGGGCAACGCGCGTCTTCTCCGCGCGCGTTCCGGTCTCCGGCACGGGCAACCCCGCCTTCGTCGCCGCCCTCAACGGCGCCTTCGATCGCGTGACCGGCGAGATCGTGACGTGGACGCTTGGACTGGTGTGAGCGGTTTCCGGACGATCGCATTGGCACCTGGACCAAAACGCTCGATTGCCACGCCGGCTCCTGCAGTTCCTAGTCTATCGGCCGTGGCGAATGACTCGAGAACCAGCTTTCATTCCTTGCGATCGTCATTCCGGCCTTGA
>JACMIV010000339.1 GCA_014380965.1 Rhizobiaceae bacterium
CTTGCGCCGAATGCTGCGCGACGCGCAGGCGCTTCGACCTGTCGCCGTAGCGGTCCCAGTGGAAGTGGACGAGGATGCGCCCGAACTCGTCGACGTCGATCTCGCCCTCGCCGACGACGACGGCGGTCTGCGGCCCGTAGACGCGCGCCTTCTCCGTCGTCATCGGCGGGGCGAAGTCGACGGTCGAGGGCAGGAGCTCGTAGGTGCCGTGGTAGGCGTCCTCGTCGTTGACGCCCGAGCGGTAGCCCTGGCTCGCGAAGGCGTGCGTCGCCGAAAGAACGAGATATTCCTGGTTCTCCGAGGCCCGGGGATGGCCGGTGACCGTCATGAGCTGGCCGGGACACGCGCTCGGAAGATCGCCGCCGATCATCCGTCGCCTGTCGCGCGAGGCCTCCGCGCTCATCCGCGCCGAGGAATAGGCCGTGCCCGCGTCCGGCTCCACGTACTGGCCGGGATAGTCGTAAACCTCGAGCGTCGCATGCTCGTAGGAGCCCGGCGCCTGCGCTTGCGTCCCCATCTCGGCCGTCGGCTTCTTGAAGTCGTAGGCGGCGAGCGCGACCTTGCCGCTCGTGAAGCGGCGTTGCGGCACCATCATCGAGATGTGCTCGCCGTCGACATGCTCGCGCATCGCCTTCGGGATGAAGGGGCGCGAGCCGCCCGGAATGGTCTCGTAGGAGGAGAGGCTGTCGGACATGACCAGCATGTGCTGGCCGGGCTGATGGCGGAAGTAGTAGCCGATCCCGTGCTTTTCCATCAGCCGCAGGCAGAAGGCGAGATCGCTTTCCCGGTACTGCACGGTGTATTCGAGCGTCGGATAGGTCCGGGTCAGCGCATTCTGAAAATGCGCGAACGGATGGGCCTTCATCACCTCTTCGACGATTTCGGGCGCCGTCTTGGCGTGGAAGATGCGGCAGTCCGTCCGCCGCGACAGGAGCCAGAACCAGGGCCTCAGGACCAGGCGGTAGACGAAGTCCTCGTAGCGCTGCCCGACCCATTCGGCCTCGACGACGATCCCGTCGAAGTAGCGGCTGTCGCCGTCCGGCGTCTCGAGGCTCATCGTCGCGTTCCGCCCGATCAGCACGTCGAGATCGAGATCGGGATCAGACGACAGGCCCTCGATCCTGTATTCGAAGAGCTTGCTCATCCCCTCCGACCCGTCGAGCCGGGAGGCGACCAGTACATCCTCGCCGAGGGGAGTCACAAGCTGCGCGATCCGCTTAGCCTGTTGCTTCGGCCCAGACATAAAATTCATTCAATATGCTCCATGAGCAATCAGCGATTGATGCCGCTGGGTAATGCAATCTAGGAGGATCATAAGGAGGCTTTGCGAATTGTCTATGACAAGGCGCGATCGCGCTCGCTTTGCAAGGTGAAGCCGGGCGCTCAAGAGGCTTGAAGCCCACGAAACGAAGATCGAAATCGCGGCGCCTCGAGGGCGAACGGCCACGAAAAGGGCCGCATCGGAAGCGCTGCAAGCCGACAGGTTCAGAGCATGCTGTCGAGGACGCCCAACACCTGCTCGGGCTTCAGCGCACCGCGGTACTTCTTCCCCTTGATGAAGAACGTCGGGGTCGAGTCGACGCCCATCTGAAACTGGCCGCGCTCTTTGGTCTTCACGATCTTGTTCTGAAGGTCCTTGTCTGGGCCGAGGGGAAGACGGAAACCGGAAGGTCGACCCTACGGGGCTCAGGCTCGACGATTTCGACCTTCGTCCCTGTCCCCGCCGTCGATGCCATGCCGCGGATCACCGACTCGGGCGCGTTGTCGACGAACGTCCTCGACGGATACGGTCTGCTGGTCGGTGACGACCGTCGCGTCCTCACGCTCGAACCGGGCGCCGAAGCGATAGTCGAGATCGACGCGCTCGCAGCTCTTCCGTTCGAGCTTCGAAGCGATGCGCGCGCTCCCGCCGAGGAGTGCCAAGTCGTAGACCGCGACGTGCGGCGGAAGGGAGGGGCGATCCGATGCGTCGGCGGTCGAGCCGCCAGTTGCCGATCGCGCATGACGCCAACGCGAGTGCGAAGCGGCGCCGAGGCGTGCCTGCGTTTCAGTGTTGTTCGTGAAGGCATTCGCCGTGGTCGCCCAGAACCTCGATCACCCGACAGTCGGCGACATCCGTCGAGGCACATTCCGCCATCCGCGCGACCTCTCTCCGAAGCGCGGTCAGGCGGGCGATCTTGTGGTCGATGTCCGTCAGATGGGTGCGGGCGATCGCGTCTGCGCCCTCGCAGGACCGTGTCGGATGGCCGGACAAGGCCAGCAACTGTCGAATCGGCTCGATCTCGAAGCCGAGTTCCCGTGCATGCCGGATGAAGCGCAAGCGACGCAGGTCGCCTTGGTCGTAGAGACGGCGGTTTCCTTCGGTGCGCGGCGGCGACGGAAGGAGGCCGATCTCCTCGTAGTACCGGATCGTCGGGACCTTGATCCCGCATTCCTTCGACGCCGTGCCGATCGGAACCGATTTCTGCATTTTGACCCTTGCTCCTCTAGCCACTTGAGGACGTACCGTCCGGGAAAATCCGATGCAAGGAGGTTTCCGTGAAGCCCGAGTCCGTACAGAGCCGCTATCGAGTGACAGGCATGGACTGCGCGTCCTGCGCCGCCAAGATCGACACAGCCGTCCGCCGCCTGCCTGGGGTCGAGGACGTGTCGGTATCGGTCTCCGCGGGAACCTTGAGGGTCGTTCATGGCGCGGAGCCGATCGGCGACAGCGTCGTCCGGCAGGTCCGCAATCTCGGCTACGGCGCCGAGCCCGCAACCGCACCGTCGCTCCCTCGCTCGGAACACCCCGAAGAGGGACGCGGCCATGATCACCGGTCCGGTCCCGGTCACGACCATCAACACGCTGACGGTTCCGCCGCGGGGCAACGCGAATCGTCCGGCGCCCATGATCATCGCGCTCCCTCCGATCAGCCATGGTGGCGGACGAAGAAGGCCATCGCAACCGCCGCTTGCGGGGCAGCCCTGGTTATCGCGTACGGGCTCGGAAGCCTGTTCCCGGCGATCGAGCGTCCCGCCTTCCTTCTGGCCTTAGCCGTCGGCCTCGTTCCCGTGGCCATGCGCGCCTTCTCCGCGGCCCGCTACGGCACGCCGTTTTCCATCGAGACCTTGATGACCATCGCCGCCGTCGGCGCGGTCTTCATCGGTGCCGAGGAGGAGGCCGCGGCCGTCGTGCTCCTCTTCCTCGTCGGCGAGATGCTGGAGGGCGTCGCCGCGGGACGCGCGAGGAAGAGCATCCAGGGCCTGACGGCGTTGGTCCCGAAGACGGCCCTTCTGGAGGCCAACGGCAAGACGATGGAGGTGCTTGCGGCAAGCCTTGCCGTCGGCGCGACGATCGTGGTGCGTCCCGGCGACCGTGTCCCTGCTGACGGCGAGATCGTCGAGGGCGCAAGCGAGATCGACGAGGCGCCGGTGACCGGCGAGAGCGTGCCGAAGAAGAAGGGCGTCGGCGATCCCGTCTTCGCGGGGACGATCAACGCGGGCGGCGTGCTCCGCGTCCGCGTCACGGCTGCCGCCTCCGACAACACCATCGCCCGGGTCGTCCGGCTGGTCGAGGAGGCGCAGGAATCGAAGTCGCCGACCGAACGCTTCATCGACCGCTTCTCGAAGGTCTATACGCCGGGCGTTCTCGTCGTCGGTGCGCTGGTCGCCCTCGTGCCGCCGCTCCTCTTCGCCGGTGCCTGGGACGAATGGATCTACAAGGGTCTCGCCATCCTCCTCATCGGCTGCCCCTGCGCTCTCGTCATCTCGACGCCCGCCGCCATCGCGGCGGGATTGTCGGCGGGAGCCCGGCGCGGCCTCTTGATGAAGGGCGGCGTCGTGCTGGAGACGCTGGGAAAGATCACCGCCGTCGCCTTCGACAAGACGGGGACGCTGACCGCAGGCAAGCCGGTCGTCACCGACATCGTCGCCGGCACGCGTACCGGCGCGCAGGTGCTTTCGTTGGCCGCAGCGCTGGAGACGGGATCGAGCCACCCGCTCGCCATGGCGATCCTCGCCCGAGCTAGAGCGGACAAGGTCCCGATGCCGCCGTCCTTCGACGCCGGCGCGATCGCGGGAGAGGGTATCGCGGGAGGTGTCGGCGGCGAGAGGGTCTTCCTCGGCTCGCCGCAGGCCGCGGAGAAGCGTGTTGCGCTGACCGACGAGCAGAGAACGGCGATCGCCGCGATGAACGGCGACGGCAAGACGGTCTCCGTCGTCGTCGTGGACGGCACCGTCGCCGGGTTTATCGCGATGCGCGACGAATCCCGCGACGATGCGGTCGCGGGGCTGGCCAAGCTGAAGGCATCGGGCGTTCGGACGGTCATGCTGACGGGCGACAACCGCCGCACGGCCGAGGCCATCGCCGCCGGTCTCGGGATCGAGGCGCGGGCCGAGCTGATGCCCGAGGACAAGCAACGCATCGTGCGTGAGATGCAGGCCGAGGGGTTCAAGGTCGCCAAGGTCGGCGACGGCATCAACGACGCCCCGGCACTGGCCGCCGCCGACATCGGCATCGCCATGGGCGGCGGCACCGACGTCGCGCTGGAGACCGCGGACGCGGCCGTGCTGCACGGGCGGGTGAAGGACATCCCGGACATGATCGCCCTGTCGAAGGCCGTGATGGGCAACATCCGCGTCAACATCACGATCGCGCTCGGGCTGAAGGCGGTGTTCCTCGTGACGACGATCATCGGCGTGACCGGGCTCTGGCCGGCGATCCTCGCCGACACCGGGGCGACCGTCCTCGTCACCGCCAACGCGATGCGCCAGCTCGGTTGGAAGCCGGCGTGATGGATGAGGTCTTCGCCCATCCCCTCCGGATAGGCCCCTTCGTGGTCCTCGCGACGACGTGCTTCTGGCTGTTCGTCGCGACGCGTCGCGTCTCCCGCGAGATCGGCGGCAAGGCCTACGGTTTCGGCGGCACCGCTCGCCAGCGTTGGGCCCAGCGTCTTTTCCGCGCATCGGTGGCCGGCGCCTTGCTGGCGACGCTCGGCCACGCCATCCGCCTCGGATGGGTAGGAGTGGAAGCGATAGCCGTCGTCCCGACGGCGCTGGTTGCCGCCGGGCTGGTTCTGGCGATGGGAGGCTTGGTGTTGACGGTCGTCGCCCGGTCCGACATGGGACGGCGGTGGCGGGTCGGCGTTCCCGAGAAGGACCCGGAAGCCCTCGTGACGACCGGCCTCTTCGCGTTGTCGCGCAATCCCGTCTTCGTCGGAATGCTGACGCTCGCCGCGGGCCTCGTCATGGCGCTGCCGTCGGCGCTGATGATCGTCAGCGCTCTCGGGTTCTGGCTGGCCTGCGAGATGCAGGTCCGCGACGAGGAACGCTTCCTCGAGGGTGCCTTCGGCCCCTCCTATGCCGACTACAAGCAGCGCGTCCGGCGCTGGCTTTGAACCGACACCGAACGAAAGAGGAGTGGGACGATGACGTCCATTCGAAAGACCATCCTTGCGGGCGCCTTCGCCCTTCTCTCGACATCGGCGCTCGCGGCCGAGACCATCTCAGTCTTCTCGACGTCGGGTTGCGGCTGCTGCATCGGCTGGATGAAGCACCTCGAGGAGGCGGGCTTCACCGTGGACGCAGAGAACCTCGCCATGGCGGACCTCTGGGCGAAGAAGATGGAGGCCGGGCTGAAGGAGGGGCAGACCTCCTGCCACACGGGCTTCGTCGGCGGCTACGTCGTCGAGGGACACGTCCCTGCCGCGGAGGTGAAGCGGCTGCTCGCCGAGAAGCCTGACGCAATCGGGCTGTCGGTCCCAGACATGCCGATGGGCAGCCCCGGCATGGGGGAGAGCGACGAGCCGTACGACGTCCTCCTCGTCATGAGGGACGGCACGACCGCGACCTTCGCGAGCTACCCGAAATGAGGACGGTCCTGCGAACTGCAGTCCTCGCCGCCTGCCTCTCCTTCCCGGGCCTCGCCGCGGCCCATGAGTTCAAGTCCGGCGCGATCATCGTCGACCATCCCGCGTCCAGACCGACGCCGAAGACGGCGAAGATCGGCGTCGGCTATCTCGCGATCACCAATGCCGGGACCGAGGCCGACCGCCTTGTCGGTGGATCGTCCGAGGCGTCCGATCGCTTCGAGCTGCATACGTCCGAGATCGTCGACGGCGTCGCCCGCATGCGCCCCGTCGGGGGCGGGATCACGATCGAGCCCGGGGCGACCGTCGCTCTTCGATCCGGCGGGACGCACGTGATGCTCGTCGGACTGAAGAACCCTGTCGTCGCCGGCGCATCCTTCAAGGCCGAACTCGTCTTCGAGAATGCGGGCGCCGTTCCTGTCGAGTTCAAGGTGGAGCCGCACGGCGCGACCGCGCCGATCTCGCACGAAGGTCATGTCATGGGCGAGGCGCAGTGAACCTCGCCTTGATCCGCTGGATGCTATGGGGTCTCGTCGCCGGGGTGTCCGTGTTGCTCGCCGTCGCCCTGACCGGCGTCGTCGACCTGCGCTCGGGGACGAGGGCCGCCGGGACGATGACCGCGAGTCCTGCGCCGATCGGCGGCGAGTTCACGCTCGTCGACGAGGACGGCACCACGCGGACATGGTCGTCCTTTCGGGATAAGCCCGTCACCGTCTTCTTCGGGTTCACGAACTGCCCCGACATCTGTCCCACGACGCTAGCCGAGCTGACACTTCTCCTTCAGGGGATGGGCCCGAGGGGCGACGACCTCTCCGTCCTCCTCGTCAGCGGCGACCCGAAGCGCGACACGCCCGCGGTGCTGAAGGAGTACCTCGCGTCGTTCGATCCTCGCATCACGGCACTCACCGGGCCGGAAGCCGAGATCGACGCCGCCTTCTCCGCCTTCAAGGCGTATCGAAAGATCGTGCCGCTGGAGGGCGAGGACTACACCGTCGATCACTCGGCCGGCGTCTATCTCTACGACCGCGACGGGGACTTCGCGGGGACGCTCGACATGCACGAACCGCAGGAGGTGCGGGTCGCCAAGCTTGAGCGCTTACTCTCTGAGCAAGGGGGTTAGTAGACTTGATCCTACTCTACGTCTGGGCACCCCGCCGGACTTACGCTGGGTATCCGGGTAGGCCAACTCAATCCTCAACGCCGCCGGTTCACGTCGGGCGGGGTCCGAAGAGGATGATGGCAGCGCCAGCGAGACAGACGGCGGCACCGATAAGGTCCCATCTGTCGGGTCTTGCGCCTTCGACGGTCCAGAGCCAGGCGATCGACGCCGCGATGTAGACGCCGCCATAGGCGGCTTAGGCACGCCCCGCGGCCTCGCTCTCCACCAGCGTCAGAACATAGGCGAAGGCGGTGAGCGCAAGCATCTCCGGCGCGAGCCAGAGGGCGGGCATGCCGAGCCGGAGCCATGATCAAAACGAGAAGCATCAGGCGATTTCGGCGAGCGCGGCGCCGACATAGACGAGAACGGTCACGCCTGCACGTCGAACGTCGCGCCGTAGTGGTAGGGCGGCAGTTCGACGGACCGCCAGAGTTTGAAGCCTGCGGGCTCGACGACGGTGCGGAGCATTGCGGGCGACATCCGCATCTCCGTCCTCGGGCCGCGCAACTGCCCGAGGACGGGCGTCTCTTCGCGCGGATGGGCATGCCAGTTGACGACACCGAACAGCCCTCCGGGCGCGAGGACCCCGCGGATCGCGGCGAGAAGGGTCGGCTGGTCCGGCGCCCCGTGGAACGTGTTCGCCATCAGCACGAGATCGACCTTCCCCGGAAGGTGCCGGGCGACGTCCGCCGCGTCCGCTTCGATCCATCCGGCCACGTCGGCACCGTGACGGGCGACCTCGGCCCGGGCGGCATCGAGCATCGCGGGATCGATGTCGAGTGCATGGACCCGGCCGCCGACGAGCCTTGCGAGCGGCGCGGTGAAGAGCCCGTCGCCGCAGCAGAGGTCGAGGACGGTCATGTCCGGGCGGATGCCGATGGCGGAGAGGACGGCGGCAGGGTCCGGCCATAGCACCGACCACCAGTCGCGGTCCGGCATCGAGGTGCCGGGAAAGACGGTCGTCATGGCAATCTCCTTTGCCTCTCATCGCCTAACGGATCGAGCAGGCTGCCTCCTGCGCCCTATACACGGCCGATCAAAGGAACATGACCGCAAGCATCAGCCTCAATTCCACGCCAGCGCCCCGCCCGCGACGACAAGGTATCGCCCGAGCTTGCCGATGCCGACGAGGATCGTGAACGGCACCAGATGCACCCGCAGCATTCCGGCGATGACGGTCAGCGCGTCGCCCGCGATCGGCGCCCAGGCGAGCAGCAGGGTCCAGAGGCCGTAACGCCGGAAGAAGCCAGAGAAACGGTCGATCTGCGTTGCCGGAACCGGGAACCAGCGTCGATCCCGGTAGTGCGCGAGGAAGCGCCCGCAGGCCCAATTGGCGACCGAGCCGAGCGTGTTGCCGAGGGTCGCGGCCGCGATGACGATCCACGGGTCGCCCGTGTCGCCGATCAAGAGGGCGATCAGCAGCACCTCAGATGCGCCGGGAAGGACGGTGGCGGCGAGGAAGGCCGACCAGAACATCCCGGCATAGGCCGCGACGTCACCCACCTGCGGTGCCCGTCGGCCAAGTCGCGTGGTGGTCGTCGATCACGAACGCATGACGGTGGCGGATCGGCTGGTGGCGATGCGGATGACGGTGGGGCTCCGGC
>JACMIV010000340.1 GCA_014380965.1 Rhizobiaceae bacterium
CGCGCCAGCGCTACCTCGCCGGTGCCGCATTCACCGAGGCGGACATCCGCCTCTTCACGACGCTGATCCGGTTCGATCCCGTCTATGTCGGCCATTTCAAGTGCAATTCCCGCAGGATCGCGGATTATCATAATCTCTTCAACTACATGCTCGAGATCTACCAGATGCCGGGCATCGCGGAGACCGTCGAATTCGAGCACATCAAGGGCCACTACTACCAGAGCCACACGATGATCAACCCGACGGCCATAGTTCCGCTGGGTCCGGTTCAGGACCTCTGGCAGAAGCACGATCGCGGGCGGTTCTGACGGGCGGCTCGATCGCGACAGCGGTGCGGACGCCGCCGATCCTTAGGCGTCACCAGGAAGCGTCCGGCGTCGCCTCTCCCTGCGCTTCTGCCAGACGTCGCCGGGTCGCTGCGGTAAGGCCGTCCGGCAGGGCGTCGAGGGCGAAGAACCCGCTCTCGGCGATCTCGAAATCCGGCACTTTCGGATGCGTCTGCCGAACATTGCGCGCGCGGTAGAAGAGCACGTGATCGCGCCCGAAGGCCTCGCGGTGGAGATGGACGGAGAGCAGCGTCGGCGCCTCGGTCAGAACGAGGTTCGCCTCCTCCTGAAGCTCGCGGCGCAGCGCTTCTTCCGCCGTCTGACCGGGCTCCATCCCGCCGCCCGGCATGTACCAGCCGGGCATGTAGGTATGGCGCACGAGGAAGAGCCGGCCGGCGGCGTCGAAGGCGGCGCAGCGCATCCCGATCGTCATCGGCCGGCTGATAAGATGGAGGAGCGCCATCAGGCGGATTCTCATGCCGGCGTCCTCCGGCGGTCCACGCTCCGGCGCTCGAAACGAGCGCACACCGGCCCAGTCGTCAGGGGCGACCCGAACGCCGACCGATCGGCGCCCTTTTCATCGCGGCACGTGCAGCTAGATGCCGGTCGATGTTCCGCCTTGCCCATCTCTCCGATATCCATCTCGGTCCCCTTCCCGAACTGTCGCTGCGCGAGCTCGTCTCCAAGCGGGTGACCGGCTACGTCAACTGGCACCGCAACCGGCGGCGAGTCATGTTCGGCGACACGTTGACCTCCCTCGTCGCCGATCTCAAGGCGCAGCGGCCCGATCACGTCGCGGTGACGGGCGATCTCGTCAATCTCGCGACGCGAACCGAGATCGTCGGCGCGGGGCTGTGGCTGAAGGATCTCGGCCCCTCGTCGCTCGTCTCCGTCGTTCCCGGCAATCACGACGCCTACGTGCCCGGCGCGCTGAAGCGGGCCTGCGGGGAGTGGTACGACTACATGGTCGGCGACACGCCGGCCTCCGAGATCGGTCACCTCTTCCCGTATGTGCGCCTGCGTGGGCCGCTCGCGATCATCGGCGTCTCGAGCGCGGAGGCGACGGCGCCCTTCTTCGCGACCGGCACCTTCAAGCGGCGTCAAGCTATGGCGCTCGCCAAGATGCTCGGTGCCTGCCGCACCACCGGCCATTTCTGCGTCGTCATGATCCACCACCCGCCGGTCCAAGGCGCCGCCTCGTGGCACAAGCGGCTGATCGGCAAGCAGTTCTTCTGGAAGGTGATCCGCGAGGTGGGTGCCGACCTCGTGCTCCACGGCCATACGCATCTCGACACGCTGAACTGGATCGCCGGCACCGACGGCCTCGTGCCGGTTGCCGGCGTTCCCTCCGCCAGCCAGAACGCCGGCTCGGCAAAGCCTGCTGCGCGCTACAACCTCTTCGAGATATCCGGCGAGCCCGGCGACTGGACGCTCTATCAGCGCGAACGCGGGCTGACGCAGGACGGCAAGGGCATCGACTGGATCCGGCAGAGACAGCTTCTCTCGACGGGCGAGACGGTCGATCTGTCCATGCCGGGGATGGCGGTCGCGCGGCAGTAGGCGGATTAGGCTTCGGGATTTGGGCGTCAGCCCTGCTCCCTGAGCGGCACAATACAGACTATCGCTGACACTGACGGTCAGCAGCTGCATCAGGTTAGGCAGATATGAACTGGCGAGACGCACACCTCAAGGCGTCGTCGTCCTGGCTCTGAGCCGGGATCCATGCCGAAGCGCCTGAAATATTGGAATCGGTCCAGGATCGGTGCTTTTCGTCCACCGGTTCGGCAACTCGTCCGCCTCAGCATGGATCCCGGATCAAGTTCGGGATGACGAAGTGGACGGCAAAGCGCCTCCTTCCCCCGACGTCGCGAAGCGCTGTGCCAAGCGACGTGACGGAGTTGCACCCCGGACCGCAATCGGCATAGTCGCCGCGGGGCCGATCGTCCCCTTCCCAAAGCCGGACGAGGCCGTTTTCCGATGCGCTCTGTTCCCCCCGCCCCTGCCGTTGCGGCGGGCCTGCTTGCATCCTTCGTCGGGTTCGCCAGCTCGTTCGCCGTCATCCTGCAGGGGCTGACCGCCATCGGCGCGAGCCCGGCGGAGGCTGCGTCCGGGCTGATGGCGCTGTCGATCGCCATGGGACTTTGCGGCATCTTCCTCAGTTTGGCGACGAAGATGCCGGTCTCCGTCGCCTGGTCGACCCCGGGGGCTGCGCTGCTCGTCAGTTCCGCAGTGCCCGCAGGCGGCTTTCCGGTTGCCGTCGGCGCCTTCGTAGCCGCTGCCGTTCTCGTCGTCGTCTCCGGTTTCTGGCGCCCGCTCGGCCGGCTGATCGCGGCCATTCCCGCGTCGCTGGCCAATGCGATGCTTGCCGGCGTCCTCCTCCCGCTGTGTCTTGCCCCGGTGCGCGCCGTGGTCGCCGATCCGGTCGCCGGGCTCGCCGTCGTCGGAACGTGGCTCGCGATGACGCGGATCCGGCGGCTTCTCGCCGTGCCGGCGGCAGCCATCGTGGCGGTCGCGATGATCGTGCTGAAGACGCCGGCGGGAAGCTTCGGCATCGCGCACGTCCTGCCGGTGCCCGTTCTGATCACGCCGGTCTTTACCGTCGAGAGCCTCCTCGGCATCGCCTTTCCGCTTTTCCTCGTGACGATGGCCTCGCAGAACATTCCCGGCCTCGCGATCCTCAAGATCAACGGCTACGAGCCCAATCCGGGACCGCTCTTTTCAGTGACAGGGCTCTTCAGCCTCGCCGCCTCGCCCTTCGGCGCCCATGCGGTCAATCTGGCCGCAATCACGGCAGCGATCTGCGCAGGCGAGGAAGCCGGTGCCGATCGGACGAAACGCTACTGGTCGGGCGTCGTCTCCGGCCTCGGCTATGTCGCCTTCGGACTGGCCGCAGGTCTCGTCACCGCATTCGCCGGCCTCTCGCCGCTTCTTATCCAGGCCGTCGCCGGGCTCGCCCTTCTCGGAGCTCTGTCGAGCTCTCTGCACGGTGCCATGGAAAGAACGGAGCACCGCGAGGCGGCAGCGATAACCTTTCTGGTGACGGTTTCGGGAACGGCGATCCTCGGGATCAGCTCGGCCTTCTGGGGCCTCGTCGCGGGCGCCGTGGTTCTCGGTGTCCTTCGGGTCGGGCGAAAGGGTGCATCGCGCTGAACGCCCCTCAGTTCAGCGAAAAGCCGCGCAGGGAGGCGATGGCGTAGAGGAGGCCGGCTCCGACGACCGTGCCGATCATCAGCCAGGATAGGGCGAGGACGAACTGAGAGGCCGGGCCTGCCGCCGCAGGCTGCGCGGCGCGGATGGGCTCGGC
>JACMIV010000341.1 GCA_014380965.1 Rhizobiaceae bacterium
CTTCGGCCGGCGCTTCGGCGACCTGCCGGGCTTCGGGCGCGGCGGGCTGGCCGATCAGCATCCCGACGCCCGCGCCGCCGCCGATCGCGACGACGGTGAGCACGACGACGGCGATAATCGTCGGCATCTTCGAGGTCTTCTTCGGCGCGACGTCGGCGGTGCCGCTCGCTTCCGCGAGGATCGAGGCGGCCAGATCGTCTCCGCTGAGATCGGACATGGTGATTTTCCTTCATCGGAAAAGGCGGCCGAAGCTGACGCCTCGGCCGGGACCCGTCGCCGTCATGGCGGTCCCTCGCCCTACCGATACGGTCGCTGCCTATCGCGAGCCTTGCGGCAGCTTCACCAAATCTTAACCACCTGCTCCGAGGTGCTCGGAGCCGGAAACGGTGACGAGCGCGGGGATGAGCCCGCGCCCGTGAGGATCTGCTGTTCGTTTCGGAGGCCAGGCTCAGTAGGGAGCGATCACGTCGTAGATCTGCTGCCCCCAGCCCGGCTGCTGGACTTCCGTCAGGCGTCCGCGCCCGCCGTAGGAGATGCGCGCCTCGGCGATCCGCTCGTAGGGGATGGTGTTGTTCGGCAGGATGTCGCCCGGCCGGATGATGCCGGCGATGGTGAGAACGCGGACCTCGAAGTTGACGCGGATTTCCTGCTGGCCGGTGATGTAGAGGTTGCCGTTCGGCAGGACTTGCGTCACGACCGCCGCCACCTGAAGATCGATCTTCTCGGACCGCTTGACGTTGCCCTTGCCAGTCGATTCCGAGGCATTGTTGGCGCCGAGCGACGCGCCGAGCGTCGGGAACGGCGTGCCGTCGAACGAGCCTTCGAAGTCGAGCCCGTTGTCGATCGTGGAGTCGCGCGAGCGCTTGGAATTGTTGTCGAGCTCGGCGCGATCCTGGATTTCGATCTTGACGGTGACGATGTCGCCGTTGTTCAGCGCGCGCGCGTCGCGGAAGAGATTGGCCTTTTCGTCGACCCAGAGCGAGTTGCGCTGACCGCGGAGTTTCTCGGCAGGAAAGTTCGCGGGATCGACGAAGCTCGGATACTGGTGGACGCCCGCGCCGGGCTGGCTGAGCTGAGGCTCGCGCAAAAAGCTCTGGCCGACGGTCGAGCAGCCCGAAAGGGCGCTGAGGGCGAGGAGCCCCAGGATCGGCATCATCTTCACGTCGGTCATCCCTGCCCTGGAGCGGCAGCTGCCACGTCCACGTCCTTGTTGGTCTTCTGCACGATGAGATTGGCGAGTTCCGCCGCCACCTCCGGCGGCATTTCCGACAGGATCGCGCTCGCCGTTCGGGGCTTCAGCTTGGTGACGATCGATGCGGCGGTCGTCCGGTCGAGCCCGGCGAGCTGCAGGGCGGCCGCATCGGGCTTCATGCCGGCGTAGATGTCGATGACGATTCCCGCGGTCGAGTCGATGAAGGCCTGCCGCTGCTGCAGCCAGTCCTGGTATTCCTTCCGCTTGGCTTCCAATGCGTCGATCTGGGCGCTGATCTCGCCCTCGAGTTCCTGGAGTCGCTTGGCCTGGATGGCCGCGCGCGCGTCCTTCGCCGGGTCGGCGATGTTGGTGCAGTAACGCTCGATGTCGCTGGCGGCCGCGGCGTCTTCGACGATGGGTTTTCCGTCGGTGCCTATGACGCGGACCTTGGTCGGACGCTCGACGAGGGCCTCGGGGGGGGTGCCGGACCCTGAGGCAGGCGCGCCCGAAGCCGCGAACACGATGGCGGGCGCCATGGAGGCGGCGATGGTGCCGAGGGCGAAGGCCGACAGCAGCGTCGCGCGGGTAAGGCGGCGAAGGGTTGCGGATGTTTCGGTCATGTCACTGCACCACCAGATCGGCCTGGAGCGCTCCGGCCGTTTTGATTGCTTGGAGGATCGCGATGATCCCGGTCGGCTTCAGGCCGAGGCGATTGAGGCCGCGCACCACGGTCTCGAGATCGGCCCCCTCGACGATGGCGAAGTTGCCGCCCTCCTGCCGCGCGTCGACGACCGTGTCCGAGGTGACGACCGTCTCCCCGTCGGTGAACTCGGCCGGCTGCGAGACGTTCGGCCGCTCCGTTATGCGCACAGTCAGGTTGCCGTGGGTAACGGCGACGGTGGAGATCTGCACCTCGTTGCCGATGACGACCGTTCCGGTGCGCTCGTCGATGACGACCTTCGCGGCCATGTCCGGCTGGATCGGCAGGTCTCCGATGTCGGCGATGAACCGCGTCGAGGAAAGCTTGGCAGGGCGTGTCAGAGAGATGGTGCGCAGATCGTTTTCGCGGGCGACGGCCCGTCCGTAACGCTGGATCGCGAAGGCGTTGATGGCGTCGACGACGCGGATCGCCGTGCGGTAGTCGGGATTGCGCAGCTCCATCGTGATCTGATCGGTCTCGGTCGTCGCGCGCGGTACCTCGCGTTCGATGATGCCGCCGCCTGCGATACGCCCGGTCGTCGGCACGCCCTGGGTGAGGCGCTCGCTCTCGCCTTCGCTGGTGAAGCCGCTGACCGCGAGCGAGCCTTGCGCGACCGCGTAGATCTCGCCGTCCGCGCCGTAGAGGGGCGTCATGACAAGCGTTCCGCCCATCAGCGATTCCGCGTCGCCGAGCGAGGAGACCGAAACGTCGATGCGTGAGCCGGTGCCGACGAATGGCGGTAGGTCGGCGGTGACGACGACGGCCGCGACGTTCTTCGTGCGCGGATTGTTCGTGCGCACGTTGACGCCCATCCGGTCGAGCATCGACTGCAGCGACTGCTCGGTGAAGGGAGAATTGCGCAGAGAATCGCCGGTGCCCTGCAGGCCGATCACGAGGCCATAACCCACGAGCTGGTTGTCGCGCACGCCTTTGATGGTCGTCACGTCCTTGATCCGGACGCCGTCCGAGATCAGCGCGTCGCGGCCGGGCCGCACGGTCTGGAAGTTTTCGCGGGCGCCGATGCCGGCCTCGCCGTAATATCCATCGGGCGGAATGCCGTAGCCGTTCGGATCGGCCGCAACCGCGTTGCCCGCGGCAAGCTGACCGAGGACGAGAGCGGCGGCGAGGATGCGGGAGAAGGCGGATGTCATTGCGCGCGAACCTCGATGGTGCCGTCGGCGGCGACGACGCCTGAAATGGTGACGCCGCTGTCGGCGTTGCGGACGCGGATCGCCTCGCCCTCGCCCGCCGAGGCGAGCGGCACGCCGAGGCCAGAGATGACGACGCCGGCCTCGCGGTAGACGATCGGCGTCGGTACGCCGGCGCGCACGATGTCGGGCGACTTGAGGTCGGAGATCATGATCGGCTTGTTCGGCAGGAGCGTGCGCTTGGCGACCTTGTCGGACAGCATGCCCTCTTCGATCACGTAGGCCGACAGTTTGGCCCCGGGAATCCGGAACCGCGCCGCCGAGACGCCGCGGTCGAGGATGTTCTGGCCGGGATAGACCACGACCGACGGCACCGGAAGCTCGATATCGGCTGCGAACGCGCGCACCGGGATCGAGAGGAGGACGAGCGATCCGACGAGCAGGCAGAGGCTGTAGAGGCAGACGAGAGCGCGCTCCCGCTTGGATATCCGTTCCATGGTCTGGCGCCTTCTTCTGCTCGGGATTGGGCTGGGGAAACCGCCGGTAGGCGGCGGCCTCCGGCGCGTCAGCGCAGGCCGGTCGAGATGACCTTCGACATGTCGTCGGCAGCCTGGATCACCTTCGAGTTCATCTCGTAGGCGCGCTGCGCGGAGATGAGCTCGGAGATTTCCTTCACCGGATCGACGTTAGAGCCTTCGAGATAGCCCTGATGGATGACGCCAAACCCGGGGTCGCCAGGGACGGCGGCGGTCGGCGCCCCAGAAGCGAGTGTTTCCTTGAAGAGGTTGCCGCCCTGTGCGTCGAGGCCGGGCTCGTTGATGAAGTTGACGAGCGTCAGCTGGCCGAGAAGCTGCGGATCCTGGTCCTGGAGCTTGGCGTAGATCTCGCCCGTCTGCGAGACGGTGACCTGCACGGTCTCGGCCGGCACCGTGATCGCCGGATCGACCAGGAAGCCGTCGAGCGTCACGACCTGGCCCTCGCCATTGGTGTTGAAGGCGCCGTCGCGGGTGTAGAGAATCTCGCCGCCCGGCCCCTGGATCTGGAAGTAGCCGTTGCCGTTGATGGCGAGATCGAACTGGTTGCCGGTCTGCTCCAGCGTGCCTTGGATATGGGTCGTGCGGATAGCGGCGGTGCGCACGCCGAGGCCGATCTGCGAGCCCTCCGGCACGACGCCCTCGCCGCCGCGGGCCGGGACGCCCTGCATGCGCTCGACCTGATAGAGGAGGTCGGTGAATTCCGCCCTCGCCCGCTTGAAGCCGGTCGTGTTGATGTTCGCGATGTTGTTCGCGATCACCTCCACGTTGGTCTGCTGCGCGTTCATGCCGGTCGCGGCGATCGCCAAAGCTCTCATGAGTTCAAATCCTCGTCTGACTGAAGGCGTCAGATGGCCATGCGGGAGAGTTCCTGATAGGCGGCGACCACCTTGTCGCGGACTGCGACGGCGGTGTTGAGCGTGCGCTCGGCGTTCATCACGGCGTCGACGACGGCCTGGGTGGAGGCCTGCCCGTTGATGCCCTGGACCGAGACGGCCTCGGCGTTCTTCATCGTGCCGATCGCGTCGCTCGCGACCTTGGACATGACTTCCGCAAAGCCCGGCTGCCCGGAGGCGGCGGCTCCGACGCCGCTGGACAGGCCCGTCGAAAGGCCGCCCTGGATGATGTTGGTCTCGATGCGCGGCAACGCGCTGCCGATGGCAGGAATCATGTCAGCTCCTCAGGAGATCGATGGTGACGTTGATGAGTTCGCGGGCTTGCTTGATGACCTGGAGATTGGCTTCGTAGGAGCGGTTCGCCTCGCGCATGTCGGCCATCTCGACCAGCATGTTGACGTTCGGCATCTTGACGTAGCCCTCTGCATCGGCGGCCGGATTGCCCGGATCGTGTTCGATGGTGAAGTCGGTGCGGTCGGTGCCGTAGTCTGCGACGCGCACCAGTTCGGCGCCGCTGAGACTGTCCAGTTCGCTGGCAAAGGTCACGGTCTTGCGCCGGTAAGGATCGCTGCCGGGCGTCAGGCCGGTGGACTGCGCATTGGCGACGTTTTCGGAAACGATGCGCAGGCGGTTCGATTGCGCCTCAAGGCCGCTCGCCGCGATGCGCAGGCTGGAGATGATCGGATCGGACATCGCGGTTAGCCCCTGACGCTTGTGAGGAAGAAGCGGTGGAAGGCCTTGGCGATCGAGGCGTTCAGCGTGAACTGGCCGGAAATCTCGCCGGATTTCAGCATTTCCTGCTCGAGCGTGACCGAGTTGCCGGAATGCGTGACGTCCCATGTCGCGTCGGTCTGTTCCTCGATGGCGACCTCGCGTCCGCCCCCGCCCACGAGGTGGATCGGGTTGGTGCCGGTCATCGCGAGCTGCGTCGCTTCCAAGGCTTCGGAAAAGCCTCGGATGTCCTTGGCCTTGTAGGCCGGCGTGTTGACGTTCGCGATGTTCTCGGCGACGACCGCCTGACGGTTCGCAAGCCATTCGGAGCGCCGCGTCGACAGGCCGAAGAGGTAAATCTGATCCAATGTGGTTCCCAACCGATCGCCACCATGATGACCAGCCGGTTCTAAGGCGATGCACTTGTCCGAAGCTTGCCTGAGGAAGAAGCCGCTCGCGCTCGAGCCGGATTGGAACAGGGCCGGCCGGCACCTCCATGATGTTGCACCGGCCGCTGCAGCGAGAGGCGGCGCGCAGGGAATGGAAGCTGGCCGCTGACCCTTTCGAGAATCTCAAAAGATGTGCCGAAGGGTTACCGAATCTTAAAGAATTTGACCAACTCTGAACTCCGAGTGAATCATGTCGCGCGAAGTCTTCTGCCGTTGCTGACCAGCTCCGGGAGATCGACTGCCGCAGTCAGCGGACGGAGACTTCGAATGGCGCAGCGTCTGGATGGCCCCATGTCTGCCAAGGCACCCGGATCGGAACTTCTGTCCGTGCGCGTCGGCGTGCAGGAATTCGCCCTCGACATCATGTGCGTGCGCGAGATTCGTGGCTGGATGTCCTCGACCCCGATGCCCCATTCGCCGCCCTCCGTGAAGGGCATGATCAATCTGCGCGGCGTCATCCTGTCGGTCATCGACCTCGGCGAGAAGCTCGGCCTAGCTCCCGTCGAGCCGAGCTCGTCGGCCGTCGTCGTGGTCGTCCAGCTCGAGGAGCGCCTGCTCGGCCTCCTCGTCGACGCGGTCTGCGACATCATCACCGTCACCGCCGACATGGTGCAACCGACGCCGGATGTCGGCCATCAGGAATCGCAGGACTCGGTCTCCGGCATCATCATGATCGACGGGCGGATCGTCAGCATCCTCTGCGTCCCCCATTGCTTCCCGGAGCGCACCGCCCCGATCGCGGCTTGAGGCAAGAGTTATACCCGTCCGCAGCCGCTTCGATTGCACCCGAAACGAAGAGGCCACGATCCGTGCATCCGGATCGTGGCCTTTTTCGCATCTCTTGCCTGCGCAGGCTGCATCCCGGGGGGTCCGAGATGCCAAGCCACTCCACAGCCTGCAAATTCTAGCGTCCCGGCACCAGCTTCGCTGCCTCGATCGCGGCCCGGAGCTGGTCCGTGTTGACCTCCGGATCGACCTCGGTCTCCTCGAAGGCGATGAAGGTGATGGTCACCGATGCGGTGGCCGCCGTCAGGCCGAGACGGAAATGCGCGGTTACGCCCTGGTGGTGGAACTCCATCGCCAGATCGATCGCGGCCGCGCCGCCCCAGGCGAGGTGGACGTCGCCCTCGTTGCCGAAGCGCAGCGTGCCGGTCTTGAGATAAAGCTGGCTCGATGAATTGACGATGTCGGCGATGTTGCCGAGCTGCTCCATCCGCAGGAACGCGACGTAGTCGACGACATCGACGAGACGCAGTTCAGACACGACCTGGGCGATGCCGTCGGCGAGGAGTCTCTCACGTTCTGCCGTATGCTTGTTGCGAAGATTGAGCATGAAGTGAGAACCCATAAAACACCATCCCAACTTTAACAGAGCAATGCTTGCGCCGACCCTGCAACGCGGTCTCGGCGGTGTCGGCACCGTCGCCGGACCGGCTTTCCGTCCGCAACCGAATCGCCATTTTTCTCGTCCGGTCGTCCGGACATCGCAGGTCTCAGGCGCCGCCCATACCGACCTTCGCGGAGGAGCGGGACTGCAGGAAGTAGATGAGCTCCGCGACTGCCTTGAAGAACTGCGGAGGGATCATCTGGTCTATTTCGACACTGTCGTACATCGACCTTGCCAAGAGCTTGTCTTCGATGACGGGAACGTCGTTCGTCTCGGCAATTTCGCGGATTTTCAACGCGATGAGGTCGACGCCCTTGGCGACGACGATCGGCGCACCGCCCTCCTCGCGCGAGTAGCGCAAGGCGATCGCGTAATGCGTCGGGTTGGCGATGACGAGCGTCGCCTTGGGCACGGCGGCCATCATGCGGGTGCGGTTGCGGTCGCGGGCGATCTGGCGCTGGCGCGCCTTGATCATCGGATCGCCCTCCGACTGCTTCATCTCGTCCTTGATCTCCTGCTTCGACATCTTGAGGTCGCGGCGCCAGTGGATGCGCGAGAAGGCAAGGTCGGCTGCGACGAGCACGATGGTCGCGATCGAGACCGCCGACAGGAGCTGCATCGCCAGCGTCAGGAGGGTCTCGGGCAGAAGAGTCGGATCGGAGAACATCGTCTTCAGCGTCGTTTCGAGATCGTCGGCCAGCATGAGGCTGACGATGATGGAGACGGCGCCGAACTTGAAGAGCGCCTTACCGAATTCGGTGAGGCCTCGAAAGCCGAAAAGACGGTTCCAGCCGGCGACGATCGAAACGTTCTGCATCTTGGGCCGGATGCGCTCGACATTGATCTGCGGTGGGTTCTGGAGCGCCGATGCGAGGACGCCGCCGACGAGGAAGAAACCGGTCGCGGGAATAAGGAACGTTGCGACGTCGAGGCCGACCGCATGGAGGAACTGCAGGGCGTCGGTGCCATTCTCAATGTTCCATTGAACGGGGTTCTCGAATGTGGCCTTGAGGTGGCCGAGAAGAACGGCGCTCGAGTCGCGTGCTGCAAAAGCGATGAACGCCATCGCCGCGAGAAGCGAGGCAAGGATCGGCGCCTCGCGCGAGACCGGCAGGTTCCCCTTGTCGACGGTATCCTGGATCTTCTTGTCGGTCGGCTGCTCTGTCTTGGAATCTTTGTCCGGACCTTCCGCCATGACGACACTGCCTCATCCGGTGTTAAGGGTTCGCTTGCAGCGAACCGCCGAGCGGCGGGCGATGCCGACAAGGTAAATGAAGTCGGGACATCGATCCTGAAGGCCCTCGGCGAGGAAATGCCTGCCTTCCCTCGAACGCCCCGGCCCTCTTCAGGCCAGAGCGTATCCTCGGACCGGGTCAGCCTTCCTTCGGCTCGGTCAGGACGATCCGGCCCTCGCTTGCGAGGCGAAGCGCGAGCGCGGCGATCGAGCGGCGGGCCGCCGTCACGTCCTTCGCGCTGACGTCTGCCGGTCGGCCGAGTTCCGCCTCGACCATGCGGCGGGCGCGGGCCGACAGCGAGGACGTCACCGTCTCCACGAGTTCCGGCGGTGCGTTGCGCAATGCCAGCGTGACCACTTCGGTCGGCACGTCGTCGAAGAGGATGAGCCGGCCCTTCTTCGGAACGTTCGGCAGGTCCTCGAACGCGAAGAGCAGACTGCGGATTGCGGTCGCCTCGTCCGGCTGGTTGTCCTCGATGGAAGCGAGGAACTCGTCGGTCTGGACCTTCTCCATCCGGTTGGCGATCTCGGCGAGCGACTGGCGGCGTGCCGTCTTCTCCGCGCCGTCATCGCCCGCAATGAAGATTTCGCGCAGATTGTCCTCGATCGCCTGCTCTGCCGCGGCGTTCAGCGGACGAGCGGACAGCATCCGCCGCATCACATCGTTGCGGAAGCTCGGTTCGAAACCTGCGACGACCGCCGCCGCCACTTCGGCCTGGAGACGGGCGATGACGATCGCGACGACCTGCGGATGCTCGGCGATGAGGAGAAGCTGCAGCGCGCTGATGCCGAGCCGCTCGAGTTCCTCCCAGACCGACAGCTGAGGCGCCATGAAGAGCGAGGGGTCGATGAAGTCGTCGTCGCCGAAGACCTTGGTCATCTCGTCGGCCGAGAGCGCCGAGCGCAGCAGCTTGGTCATCTCCTGGTCGAGGCCGGACAGGCCTGGACCCGTCTTGAACTCTTCCTGAAACTCTTCGACGAGCTGCTCGACCTGATGCGCGGAGACCGGCTTCTGGGCCGAGACGCTCTCGCGCAGCGCCCGGATCTCGTCGTGGCTGAAATGCTTGAGGAGACGCGAGGCCCCGTTCGAACCCATCGCGAGGAGCAGGATCGCGGCCCGCGCGGGTCCGGCGATGTCCGGGACGTCGGTGTCGGTTTCGGAATATGCCGCGAAGCCCATGATCGATCAGACGCCCGATGTCTTGGCGCGGGTCGGGCGCGCGCCGGGGGAGACGATCTCCGTCAATGTGATGCCGAAGCGCGAGTCTTCCGTCTCCAGAACGACGACTTCTCCACGCGCGACGATGCGGCCGTTGACGATGAGGTCGACCGGGTCGCCGATGCTGGTGTCGAGCTTGACAACGGCCCCGCGGCCGAGCTTCACGAGGCTTGCGACCGGCATCACGGCGGTGCCGAGAACGACCTGCATCGTCACCGGGATGTCCATGATGAGGTTGAGATCGGGCTTGCCTTCCGGCTGGACGAAGTCCTCCTCGTCCTCGGTCTCGACGGCCATCTCGTCGGCGTCCAGACCCTCGGGAGCTTCGAAGCTGTCGGGATCGAACTGCGTGTCCACCGTGTCGATGTCGTCTTCGTCGTCGATCATGACCGGATCTCCTGGTTGGGCGTCTGCGCGGTGCTGAACATGGAGTTCGCTTCGTGCGGGATGGGCGAAACTTGCTGGAAGCGAGCCACCGTGCCGGCCGCTCCGTCTTCTTGAATCAACGATTAACGGCCGAGGCTGACGTGAGGCGGGACTCGATGAGGCTCAGCCAATTCTCCTGCGTGGGAGCGGCGGGCGCTACCCGGCCGCCACCCTGCGATTCGGCGGGGAGAGCGTCGTTGGCGACCGATTGGCGGATTTCGGCCATTCGGACCGCATCGTCGAGCCGCTCGGCGAGAGCGCGACCCTCGCGGATCGCCGCGTCGAGGGCGGCGATCGTCGCGATTCCCTCGCTGCGGAGCATGACGACCTCGTGCGCTGCGCGGTTGATCGCGGCTTCGGCGTCGACGAGGCTCTGGCGAAAGCTTGCTTCTTCCGTCCGCAGCCGGCGCAGCTCGAGCACCATGCGCCCGGTCTTCAGGCTCGTGATGACGAGCGCGGTGAAGAGGACGAGCTCAATCAGATAGGATGTCATCGATGAATTCCTCGGTGGGATCGATCTTCTCTTCGATGCGCACGACGTAGGCATCGCGCGACCGGCCCATCACGCCGCGGAAGAGCCGCTGCTCCTCGCATTCGATGATGATCGGGCTTGTCGCCGTGGCGTCGAGGACGATCGTCTGGCCGACCATGAAGCGCGCGACGTCGCCGAGCGTGATCTGCTTCTCGTCGAGAATGGCCCGCACTTCGAGATCGGCGAGCTGCAGCCCCTCGGTGATGTCGCGGGCCCAGCCCTCGTCTGCGACGAGCGGGGCTTCCGCCGGCACGATCGTCAGCTTTCTACGGTGGGGGGCGAGCGCCTTTTCGGGCATCGCCACGCTGAGGACGCTTTCGTGTTGGCCGACGGCGATCTTGAACGAAAGCTCCAGGAAGGCGCGTCCCTCGACCGGCAGGCGCTCGTCGAGCGCCGCGGCGAGTCCTTCCGTGAGCATCGCCTCGCTCGTCACGTCGAGCGGCGCGACCGGCTGGAAGACGGGGTTCGCGGCCTCGATCATCGTCGGGATGGCAAGCTCGATGAACCGCTTGTCGAGTTTCGTCAGCGGACGTTGCGGGCCAGTTGCGACCGATCCGTTGCCGCCGAACATCGCCTCGACCAGCGTATCGGCGAGCTTGGCATCCGCGAGCACGAAGCCCGCCTCGCGCCATTTCGGCGACCGAAAGACGGTCGCTGCGACGGCGATCTTGAGCGCGGGAGCACTCGGCTCGAAGACAAGCGAGGAGACGGTCAGAAACTCGATGACGACGGGAGCGGCATAGAGCTCGTTGAGGGCGTCGGCGGTCGCCGCCGCCCACTCCTCGGCGATCAGCTTGAGGCGGGGCAGCCGATCCGGCTCGATCTTCGAGGCCGATTTCAGCTGCGCCTGGATGTTGCGTTCGGCTGTCATGGACATGATCCTGCCGGTCTCCCCTTGGGCGGCATGTTAAGCGGCCGATGATGCGGCGGATTAGGCGGCCTGCGCCGAGCCGCCGCCGATCGTCTCGGCCTCGACCTGGTCGATCGTCGGGCGGTCGTAGGCCGAGATCGTCTTGCGGCCGTATTCGAGCGCGACCTGGGGCATTGCCCCATTGATGTAGGCGATGAGCGTCTGCTTCACGATCACGTAGCGGCGCAGCTGCTTCTCGCGCACGCTCTTGATCTTGGTGGCGATGGGACCGGCGACGCCATAGGCGAGGAAGATGCCGAGGAAGGTTCCGACTAGCGCCGCGCCGATGAGATGGCCGAGCACTTCCGGCGACTGGTCGAGTGCGCCCATGGCGTGGACGATGCCGAGCACCGCCGCGACGATGCCGAGCGCCGGGAGACCGTCCGCCACGTCCTGAAGCGCATGCTTCGGCTTCAGCGAGTCGCGGGTGATGGTTTGGATCTCCTCGTCCATCAGCGCCTCCACCTCGTGGCCGCGGACATTGCCGATGATGATGAGGCGGCAGTAGTCGCAGATGAAGTTCATCAGCGCCTTGTCCTTCATGATCAGCGGATAGGCGGTGAAGATCGCCGACTCGGTCGGGTTGTCGACATGCTCCTCGACCTCGCTGCGCGGCTTCGAGCGCATCTCGCGCATTATCGAATGGAGGAGGCTCAGAAGGCTCAGATAGTCGGATTGCTTGGGGACCTTGTCCTTGAAGGCCTCGCCGATCGCCTTGCCGGTGTCCTTGACGACCTTCATCGGGTTGGAGATCACGAAGGTTCCGAGCGACGCGCCGCAGATGATGAGGATCTCGTAAGGCTGCCAGAGCACGTCGAGATGGCCGCCGCTGGCGATGTAGCCGCCGAGCACGCAGCCGAGAATGATGACGAGGCCGAGGATGATACTCATGGAAGGACCCTTTTTCCGATGGCACTCCGGTGACTACGGACTCGGTCTTGCGCGAGCCTGACGGGGTCTTCCGACAGGCTGGCACAAGCCAGATTGCCCATATTTTCCAGGGGCTGCACAGAGCGCGGCACCGCTTCTCCCGCGCCCCCGGCTCATCGCCGGAACGGCCCCGCGGCAATCCCGGAGACGGCCCCCGCGCCGGTCCCGGACGAGACATCGGCTGAAGGAAACCACATCCCATGCAAACCTCACTGCCGGTCGCCCTGTCGGCGCAGCTCGCCATGGAAAAGCGGCTCGACACGCTCGCCGACAACATCGCCAACTCGCGCACCGCCGGTTTCCGCGCGACCGAGGTGAAGTTCGAATCCTACCTCTCCTCCGCGGCCAAGGAGCCCGTGGCCTTCGTCTCCAAGGGCGAGAACTTCATCTCGACGCGGACGGGCGAATTCACCCAGACCGGCAACGCGCTCGACATGGCCGTCAACGGCGACGCCTTCTTCGCGGTGCAGGGACCGAACGGGCCGATCTACACCCGCGACGGCCGCATGACGCTGACCGAGGCGGGCGAGCTCCTCTCGATGACCGGCAAGCCGGTCCTTGACGTCGGCGGCGCCCCGCTTCAGGTCAATCCGGCCGGCGGCGCCCTCGAGATCGCCCGCGACGGCATGATCTCGCAGGGCGGCGTCCAGGTCGGCGGCGTCGGCCTCTTCAGGATGCCGGAAGGCGCCAACCTCTCGCGCGCCGGCAATTCCGGCGTCGTTCCCGACAGGGCAGCCGAACCCGTCGTTGATTTCGCCGGGGTCAACGTTCTCCAAGGCTTCACCGAAGGCTCGAATGTCAATCCGATCCTCGAGATGACCCGCCTCATCGAGGTCCAGCGGGCCTTCGAAAGCGCCGCCAACTTCCTCGAGACCTCCGAGCAGTCGCTCGACCGCGCCGTCCAGATGCTCGGACCGAACTCGTGATCCGACGCCCGCGCCAGACGCCCGAAACCGGGGCGCTGACCGATCCCCGCATCCGCATCTCCGGCCACATCGTCGACGTGTCGCCGCAGGCCTTCCGCGTCGCCGGCCTCTCGCCGTTCGTGCGGCTCGGCGACTGCGTCATCAGCCCGGGGCCGGAGGGCGACGAACTCGGCGAGGTCGTGCGCATCGAGGAGAACGCCGCGACGGTCAAGCCCTTCGCCGTGCGCTTCCAGAGCGCGGTCCGCACGACCGCATGGCGCACCGGGCCGATCACGCTGGCGCCGACCGCGAGCTGGAAGGGGCGCACGGTCGACGCCTTCGGACGCCCCTGCGACGATCTCGGCCCCCTCGAAAAGGGCCCGCGCGAAATCATCGCCGACACGCTTCCCGATGCGGCGATGAAACGCGGCCGCATCAGGGAAGCGGTGAAGACGAACGTCAAGGCGATCGACATCTTCACGCCCATCATCAAGGGCCAGCGCCTCGGCATCTTCGCCGGCTCCGGCGTCGGCAAGTCGACGCTGATGGGAATGCTCGCGAGAGCCAAGGGCTTCGACACGATCGTCGTCGCGCTCGTCGGCGAGCGCGGTCGCGAGGTGCGCGAATTCCTTGAAGAGACGATGCAGAACGATCTCTCGCGCCTCGTCACGGTCGTCGCGACCGGCGACGAGAGCCCGATGATGCGCCGCCTCGCCCCGAAGACGGCGATGTCGATCGCCGAATACTTCCGCGACCAGGGCGACCATGTGTTGCTGATCGTAGACTCGGTCACGCGCCTCGCGCATGCCGCCCGCGACGTGGC
>JACMIV010000342.1 GCA_014380965.1 Rhizobiaceae bacterium
TAGTCCTTCCCGCCGGCATCGCCGCCCGAGAGCGCGAACCCGATCGCTGCGGGCACTTCGAGGGCGCCGGGGACTGTGACGACGTCGTAGCTTGCGCCCGCAGCGTCGAGCGCGGCCTTCGCACCATCGAGCAGGGCATCGGCGATGTGGGCGTAGAAGCGCGCCTCGACGATGAGGAGATGCGGCGTGGAAGACATGGTAGTCCCTTCATCGATCCGTCTGGACACCACCGGCCGACGATCCGCCGGGCCGGGCCTTGCCCGAAGCGCCCCTCCATAGCCGAAGTCGGGTCTTTGCGAAATCGAAAGCGGGACCTTTCGGCCCATTGGCTTCAGTTCCGCTCGCGGCCCTCGAACAGCCGTTCGGCATATCGGGCGATCTGGTCGATCTCCAGATTGACCCGGTCGCCCGTCCGACGTTCGCCCCAGGTCGTCACCTTCAGCGAATGGCGGATGAGGAGAACGTCGAAGATGTCGTCCGCGACGCCGTTGACGGTGAGCGACGTGCCGTCGAGGCAGACCGAGCCCTTGCGGGCGATGTAGCGCTTGTCATCCGGCGCGGCCCGCATCCGGAAGCGGATCGCCTCGCCCTCGTCCTCGACCGCGACGATCTCCGCCGTACCGTCGACATGGCCGGAGACGAGATGGCCACCGAGCTCGTCGCCCACCTTCAGCGCGCGCTCGAGATTGAGCCGCGTTCCCTCCCGCCAGTTGCCGGCCGTCGTGAGGCGCAACGCCTCCTCCCAGGCCTCGACCTCGAACCAGCGCGCAGACGCTCCGGGCTCTGGGATTGCGGTGACGGTCAGGCACACGCCGGAACAGGCGATCGATGCGCCGAGCGCGATGCCGGCGGGATCGTAGGCGGTCTCGATCCGGTATCGGACGCCCTCGTCGAGCGGTTCGACCTTGGCGATGCGGCCGATGTCGGTGACGATGCCGGTGAACATGGGGCGGTCCTTCTCGCGTATCTCGGCGTAGGCGCATGCCAAACTGTGTCTGCACATACCAGCACACCATCGAGAGAAGAAAGGATTGGATATGCGGCACTCGGAGGAAAGGGCGGTACGTCTCACTGAAGTGGCTGAGCGCGCGATCGTCGAGGCTGTTGCGTCTGGAGAATATGTCTCCGCCGACGATCTGATCGAGGACGCGCTCGCCGACTGCATATCGTTTCGTACGGCTGATCTGCTGAGCAATGAAGAGCTTGGAAGGCTATGGGATGAGGGTATTGCCAGCGGGCCTGCCGATGTTTCGAGCATCAGGGAGATCGCTCGCGCGACGAAGCGTGGGAAGCCGGCAAAGGAGAGATCGGTTCGATCGCTGTCATCGTACAGTCTGACGGCGGAGGCGGAGCGCGACCTTTTGAGCATTCGAAGCGAAATAGCTGCCGATAACGAGGGGTCCGCTGACCGCTTGCTCGAACTCCTCCATGGCGCGGGTCTCAGACTTGCAGAGCGTCCGGAGATCGGTGCGTCGGTGGAAGCGCTGCGTCCCGGCATGAGGCGCTGGCGTGTCGGCCGCTATTTGGTTCCTTACCGCAAGACGGAGCACGGTGTCGAAATCGTCCGCGTCATCCGCGGCGGCTGCGATCGCTCGAAGCTTTTTCTCTTGCCTGTCAGCCTTTCTCGTATTCCCGCCAGACGTCGCCTCCGAGCCTCAGCTCGCGCGTCTTTCGGAACCCCTGAGGCGTGACCGAGCAACCCAGCGGCGCGCTTACTCCGTCCTCCCCCACGACGATCTCGCCTTCGACGAGGATGATCCGGTCGACAAGGCCCTGGGCGAGGAAGGCCGCGCCTGTCTTCGCGCCGCCCTCGACGAGAATGCTGGAGATGCCGCGGGCCGCGAGGTCTTCCAGCATTTCCTCGAGCGCGATGCGCTCCGTGCCGGGTTCGGCCTCGCAGGCGATGAAATCGCAGCCGGCGGCACGGAAGGGCGCCAGATCGTCCGACCCGATCCCCGCGACGATCGCAAGCGCCGTCGGAACGTCGCGCGCGGTCCGCACGAGCGTCGCGTCCAAAGGCGTTTCCAGCCGCGCGTCGAGCACGATCCGGAGCGGCGAACGATCGGTGAGGCCCGGCGCCCGGCAGGTGAGGGACGGGTCGTCCTCGATGAGCGTACCGACGCCGACGAGAATAGCGTCGTGACGGGCGCGCACGAGATGGGTCTGCGCGTTCGAAACCGGGCCGCTGATGAAGACCTGCCCGCCGCCGGCGCGCCCGATCTTGCCGTCTTTCGAAAGCGCCATCTTGAGCGTCACCTCGGGCCGCTTCTTCATCACGCGCGCCAGGTAACCCGAAAGGGGCTGCGCCGCCGCCTCGGAAAGAACGCTCGGGGTAACGGATAGCCCGCCCGCCTGCAGGATCGCATGGCCTCGCCCGTTGACCCGCGCGTCGGGGTCCGCCGCGGCGGAGACGACGCGTGCGATGCCGGCGGCGACCAGAGCTTCGGCGCAGGGCGGTGTGCGGCCGTGATGGGCGCAGGGCTCGA
>JACMIV010000046.1 GCA_014380965.1 Rhizobiaceae bacterium
GACAAAGAAGGTGCCGACGATAGAGGTGATGATGCAGGCGCCGCAGATGGCGAGCGGATAGAGCATGAAGCTTTCGAGCTCCTGTTGGCCGACGAAGAAGATCGCGCCGAGCACCATGGTGGCGACGACGGTCACCGCATAGGTCTCGAAGAGATCGGCCGCCATGCCGGCGCAGTCTCCGACATTGTCGCCGACATTGTCGGCGATCGTGGCAGGGTTGCGTGGATCGTCCTCGGGGATGCCTGCCTCGACCTTGCCGACGAGATCGCCGCCGACATCGGCGCCCTTGGTGAAGATGCCGCCGCCGAGGCGGGCGAAGATCGAGATCAGGGAAGCGCCGAAGCCGAGCGAGACGAGGCTGTCGATGACGGTGCGGTCCGAGGCCGCGAAGCCGAGTTCGGAGGTCAGGACCAGGAAGTACCCGGCGACGCCAAGCAACGCGAGGCCGGCAACGAGCATGCCGGTGATGGCGCCCGACTTGAAGGCGATGGCGAGACCCGCCGAAAGCGACCGGGAAGACGCCTGCGCCGTGCGGACATTGGCGCGCACGGAGACGTTCATGCCGATGAAGCCGGCAAGGCCGGACAGGACCGAGCCGATGAGGAAGCCGACGGCGGCAAATCCCGAAAGGAGGAACCAGGTGAGGCCGAGGACGATGACGCCGACGATGGCGATCGTGGTGTACTGGCGGGCGAGGTAGGCCTGAGCGCCCTCTCGAATGGCGCCTGCGATCTCCTGCATCCGGGCGTTGCCCTGATCGGACGCCATCACGGACCGGGTTGCCCAGGCCGCATAGGCGAGGGACAGCACCCCGCAGAGGATCACAATGTAAAGTGTTGGTGCCATGCCGTTCCCTCACCCATCGGCCGATACAGTGCCGACCGCTTTCGTTTCACGAACGCCCGAACGATAAGATTTTTTGATCCCACCGCTAAAGCCCGCGGAGGTTACCTCAGGGCGATGCGGCGTCAAGCGAACTTCGGTCCGTCGGGAGGCGGTTTCCCAGGCTGCATCGTCGCGAGTGAATTGCCGGCTTAGCGAGCCCGGGACCGAGGCTTGTTGATCCGTCCCCGGCCAATGCTGCAAGCTGGACGATTGGCGGGGCGAAGGGACATGTGGTATCCGAAAATCGGCACCTTGCGGGCCCGACGCGCGCCCGCCCAGAGATTGGAGACACCGGATATGTCCGCGGCAGAACGCATCGACGAAACGACCTCCTTCGACAGCTTCTTCTCCGATGGTATCGCCGCGAGCGACCCGGCGCTCTTTGCGGCCATGCGCTCCGAGCTCGGCCGCCAGCAGCACGAGATCGAGCTGATCGCGTCAGAGAACATCGTCTCGCGCGCCGTGCTCGAGGCGCAAGGGTCTGTGCTGACGAACAAGTATGCGGAAGGCTACCCCGGCAAGCGCTACTATGGCGGCTGCGAGTTCGTCGACGTCGTCGAGCAGCTCGCGATCGATCGCGTCAAGGAACTCTTCGGCTGTGATTTTGCGAACGTCCAGCCGAACTCCGGCAGCCAGGCCAACCAGGCCGTGCTGCTGGCTCTGTCGAAGCCCGGCGAGACGCTGCTTGGCATGAGCCTCGACGCCGGCGGCCATCTCACGCACGGCGCCAAGCCCAACCTCTCCGGCAAGTGGTTCAACCCCGTCCAGTACGGCCTCGATCTTTCGACAGGCCTCATCGACTATGACGAGGTCGAGCGCCTCGCCCACGAATCGAAGCCCGCGATCATCATCGCCGGCGGATCGGCCTATTCGCGCGTCATCGACTTCGCTCGCTTCCGGGCCATCGCCGACGCCGTCGGCGCGATCCTCTGGGTCGACATGGCGCACTTCGCCGGCCTCGTCGCCGGCGGAGCGCATCCGAGCCCTTTCCCGCACGCCCATGTCGCGACCTCGACGACCCACAAGACGCTGCGCGGCCCTCGCGGCGGCATCGTCCTCACCAATGACGAGGCCATCGCCAAGAAGATCAACTCGGCGATCTTCCCAGGCCTGCAGGGCGGCCCGCTGATGCACGTCATCGCAGGCAAGGCCGCCGCCTTCGGCGAGGCGCTCACGCCCGGCTACAAGGACTACATCAAGGCCGTTGCGACGAATGCCAAGGTGCTCGCCGAGACGGTGCGTGCGGGCGGCTTCGACATCGTCTCCGGCGGCACAGACACGCATCTGATGCTGGTGGATCTGCGCCCGAAGAACCTCACCGGCAAGGCCTCGGAAGTGGCGCTCGGCCGCGCGGCGATCACCTGCAACAAGAACGGCGTGCCGAACGATCCGCAGAAGCCGACGATCACCTCCGGTATCCGCCTCGGCACCCCGGCCGCGACGACCCGCGGCTTCGGCGCGGAGGAGTTCCGCGAGGTCGGCCGCCTCATCGTCGAGGTGCTCGACGGGCTGAAGGACGTCGGCTCCGACGAGGGCAACCCGGCCGTGGAGGCGAGGGTGAAGGAGAGGGTCGTCGCGCTGACGAGCCGCTTCCCGATCTATCCGGGTCTTGGCTGAGGAGAAGCATGCGCTGCCCCTATTGCGGCTCGCAGGACAGCCAAGTGAAGGATTCGCGCCCCGCCGAGGACGGCGGGGCAATCCGCCGCCGCCGCGTCTGCCCCGACTGCGGCGGTCGGTTCACGACGTTCGAGCGGGTACAGCTTCGCGAGCTCGTCGTCGTGAAGAAGTCGGGCCGCCGCGTCGCCTTCGACCGTGACAAGCTCGCCCGCTCCATCCAGGTCGCGCTCAGAAAGCGCCCGGTCGATCCGGACCGCGTCGAGCGGCTGATCTCGGGGATCGTTCGGCAACTCGAATCGACCGGCGAGGCGGAGCTTGCTTCCGATCACATCGGGTTGCTGGTCATGGAAGCGCTGCGTGGTCTCGACGACGTCGCCTATGTCCGTTTCGCGTCGGTCTATCGCGATTTTCGCGAGGCGCGCGATTTCACCGCCGTCATCGGTGAATTGGCCAAGAGCGGCGGCGATCCGGCCGACGTTGCCGGAACGCCGGTTCCAAAGGATGTCTCTTCGAGACCGCCGGGGCAACGGGATGCACCCACCCGTCCGACGACGTCTTCTGCGACCGAACCCGAAACGGACGATCATGCCTGACACCTTCGATCAGACCGAGCAGGATCGGCGCTTCATGGCGGCGGTCATCCGCCTCTCCGAACGCCATGTCGGCCTCACCGGCACGAATCCTTCCGTCGGAACGCTGATCGTCGCGGACGGGGTCGACGGTCCCGTCATCGTCGGCAGGGGCATCACGGCCCCCGGCGGACGGCCTCACGCGGAGACGATCGCCCTCGCCGAGGCGGGAGACCGCGCGGTCGGCGCGACGGCCTATGTCACACTCGAGCCCTGCGCCCATCACGGCCGCACACCGCCCTGCGCCGAAGCTCTGGTCGCCGC
>JACMIV010000343.1 GCA_014380965.1 Rhizobiaceae bacterium
GGCGGCAGCCGCTGCTCCCGCCGCATCCACGGCTGCGCCAGCCGCCGGCGGTGTCGCTTCCGCCGATACGAAGGTTGCCGGCGCGCAGGCCTCGCCCGGCGACGAAGGAAAGTTCGTCGATTCCGCCGGCAACCCGATCTATGCCAAAGCCGAGGACGGCACGTTCGACTACTACACTTGGCGTGGGTACAAGAAGTACTCGGCGAACTGCCTGCAATGCCACGGTCCGGACGGACTCGGCTCGTCCTTCGCACCGAACCTCACGGAGTCGCTGCAGCGCATCAACTACTACGACTTCACGGGCATCATCGTGAACGGCCAGCAGAACAAGTGGCATCCGGTGAATTCGATCATGCCGGCCTGGGGCGAAGACCTCAACGTCATGTGCTTCCTCGACGGAATCTACGTCTATTTGCGTGGCCGCGCCGACGGCGCCATTCCCCGCGGCGAGCCCAAGAAGCCGGCAGTCAACAAGGATGCGCAGACGGCTGAAAACGCCTGCCTCGGGTTCTGATCGATGGCGATCGGCAAGACCTCAATATTCGGCATCGCGGGCGTTCTCTCGCTTGCGGTGCTCTTGGCGATCGGGGTGCCCGCCACTGCACAGGACCGCGAGTTCGGCGGAAGCATCGAGCTCATCGATCCGAACGTGCTCCGGGTCTGCGCGGATCCGTCGAACCTTCCTTTCTCCAACGACAAGAACGAAGGGTTCGAGAACGCGCTCGCGACGTTCGTGGCGGAAAAGCTCGGGCGCCAGTCGATCGCCTACAGCTTCTTCCCGCAGGCGACCGGCTTCGTGCGGATGACGCTCGGCGCCAATGCCTGCGACATCATCATGAGCTATCCGCAAGGGGACGAGCTCGTCCAGAACACCAACGCCTATTATCGGACGGCCTATGCGCTCGTCGTTCCGAAGGGCGGCGATCTCGACGGCGTCGACACGCTCGAGGACCCGAAGCTGAAGGGGAAAGTGATCGGCGTCGTGGCGGGAACCCCGCCCGGGACCTACATGGCGCGCGCCGGTCTCATCGGCAAAGCGCGCGGCTACCAACTGATGGTCGACACACGCAAGGAGAACTCCGCGTCGGCCATGATCGGCGACCTCGACAAGGGCGAGATCGACGCCGCCATCCTCTGGGGTCCGCAGGCCGGATACTATGCCCGCGAGTCGGACAAGGACTACACGGTGACGCCGCTCGTGAAGGAGCCGGACAACGGCCCCGACATGATCTTCCGCATCACCATGGGCGTGCGCGTTTCGGACCAGGAATGGAAGCGGACCCTGAACACGCTGATCCAGGAGAACCAGGACGAGATCAACGAGATCCTCCTGTCCTTCGGGATCCCCCTCCTCGACGAGCAGAACAAGCTCATCGTTTCGAAGAAACAGGGCGGCTGACATGCGTCGGGGGGCCAGCGTCGTTCTGGTCCTTGTTGTCGGTGCGCTCGTCCTCGGCGGCATGCGCCCCGGCGAGGCCGAAGGTCCCGGCGATCGCGCCGGCCTTCCGGCAGGCGGGGTCGCGACGGTTCCGGAGCCTGCGGGCTACCGGATGGACGAATATCGAGCTCCGACACCTGCTGCGCTCGCGGGAGCGACGACGGTCGACACCATGGGAGCCAAAGCGCTTTTCACGGCAGGGCAAGCCGTGTTCGTCGACACCCTGCCGCGTGCACCGCGGCCCAAGGGTCTGCCGGAAACGACGATCTGGCGACCGAAGGTCCGCAACGACATTCCCGGATCGATCTGGCTTGTGGACACCGGCTACGGCGCACTTGCGCCGGAGATGGAGCACTACTTCTTCGAGGGCCTCTCCCGAGCCACTCTCGGCGATAAGGCAAAGCCCGTCCTTTTTTATTGCCTCAGCGAGTGCTGGATGAGCTGGAACGCTGCCAAGCGGGCAATGGCGGCCGGCTATACCGCGGTCCATTGGTATCCGGAGGGAACCGACGGATGGGCTGCCAACGGCCTGCCGCTCGAGCGCCGCGAGCCGGAGCCTCGCCCGGACGAGTAGAGCGAGCGGCTTGGAAAGGGCCGCTCGCCCGCCGCCGGACGGGCCTCAAAGCGCGCCGGTCATCGCGCGGCCGAGTGCGAAGAGGCGCTGTTCGATCAGGATCGGCACTTCGCAGACATAGGTCAGCGAGCGCCTGCGCTCGTCGAAGATGCGGGTGTCCCAGAGGATCGTTTCCTGCGCTTGCGTCGCGCGCGCTGTGTCGCCCGAGGCGCGGATGTCGCTGAGTTCCGCGTTCTGGGCACGCAGCTTCACGGCAAGATCCTGCTGGCGGGCGCCGTAGCGCTCGATGCCGCGGATGATCTCGGAGCGTTCGGCGTCGAGCTGGCGGAGGAGATCGGCGAAGACGGCGGTCGCGGTCCTCTCGCGCTGCGCCTCCGGCAGGCCCTTCACGAAGTCGACCACGGACTTTTCGGCATCGGCGATGGGAAGACGGCGCGCGGAGACCTCCGCCACGAGCCGGCGCATCTCTGCGGTCCGTTCCACGTCCGCCGCCTCGTCCAGCGATGGGCCGGACCAGACCTGCCCGGGCTGCACGGTGTCGATCTTGCGCTGGACGCAGGGCCAGCGATGCTGCGTCGTTCCTCCCGCTGCCGTGCCCGAGAGGCGGGTCGTCCCGGCTGCCGGGGCGATCGCGCTCGGCGCCGTCACCATAGTGCCGGTGACGGATGGCGGCGTTGCGGAACGGGCCGGTGCGACAGCGGATGGAGCGGCCGCCGACGGCCCAGCGGGTGTTCCCGTCGCACTCGGAGCCGGCGCGTTCGTCGGGGGCGGTCCCGGCACGACGAAGCCTTCCGGAACCTCACGCGCCGCCGGAGCCTGCGCTATGGCCGGCACGAGAGAGGCAGCGAGGCAGAGGCCAGCCAAAAGGCCGGTTCGACGAAGACCCATGTCATCCTCCCAGGATGCGATTGAAGACGGCGATCGATGCGCCGTCCTGTTCTGCGAGAGGTGCCCACCTTCGCCTGATCTGTGGCGCTTCGAGAGAACGTCGAGACCGCCTCGATGTCGCCGGCGCTTACTGGCGCTTCCGGCTGATGACGCCGCGGGCGGGATCGTAGGCGAGGATCGCGCCGCCGAGGAACAAGACGGTGCAGCCGAAGACGACGGCAAGGGCCGTCAGGTTCAACTGCCCATAGAGCGCGAAGCGGATGAGTTCGACCGCATGCGTGAAGGGGTTGATGATGCAGAGCTGGTAGAGAAGCGGGCTGGATTCGAGGATGCGCCAGAGCGGATAGAGCGCCGAGGAGGCGAAATACATCGGGAAGATCACGAAGTTCATCACGCCGGCGAAATTCTCGAGCTGCTGGACGAGGGAGGAGAGAAGCATGCCGAGCGCGCCGAGCATCAGTCCGGAAAGGAGAAGCGCGGGGAGCACCGTGAGGTAGCCCATCAGCGGCGGCTGTACGTCCCAGAACCAAGCGATGGCGAAGAAGACGTAGACCTGGAGCAGCGAGACGGCGACGCCGGCGCAGAGCTTGGACACGAGCAGAAACCAGCGCGGCAAGGGGCTGACCAGCAGCGTCTTCATCGAGCCGGTCTCGCGGTCGTAGACCATCGAGAGCGAGGACTGCATCCCGTTGAAGAGCTGGATCATGCCGACGAGGCCGGGCGTGATGTAGACCTCGTAGAGGATGTAGGTCTGGTAGGGTGCGACGATCGAGACGCCCAGCACCTGCCGGAAGCCGGCGGCGAAGATGAAGAGCCAGAGGAGCGGGCGCACCAGCGCCGAGATGAAGCGCTCGCGCTGGTGCAGGAAGCGCAAGGCCTCGCGCCAGACGATGCCGCTGAAGCAGATGAGGTACTGCGCTGGCGTGAAGCCGCGGGCCTCGTCGGCAGGCTGCGTCGGCGATGTCGTTGCGATCGAGGTCATGTGCGGCTCTCCCGAAGCTCGGCGGGATCGTGATCGGGGCGCGCCATTCCCGTGAGGGCGGCGAAGGCGTCGCGGATGGAGACGGCGTCCTGGCGCTCGACGATCGACGGCACGTCGCCCTCCGCCAGGACCTTGCCGCGATGGAGCACGACGACGCGGTCGCTCTCCTCGATCTCGTCGATGAGGTGCGTCGCCCAGAGAACGCTGACGCCCTCCTGCCGAACGAGGCGTCGGACCTCCTCGACGATCTCGGCGCGCGAACCGATGTCGAGGCCGACGGTCGGCTCGTCGAGGAGGATCAGGCGGGGCGAATGCATGAAGGCGCGGACGATCTCGACGCGCCGGAGCTGGCCGCCGGAGAGGTTTCGCGCCTTTTCGCCGAGGCGGGCGACGAGGTCGCTGCCCTTCAGGATCGCGGCGGTGCGCTCGCGCGCGACTCGGCCGGGCAACCCGTGCAAGGACGCGTGATAGGCAAGGTTCTGTCGGATGGACAGATCGAGATCGAGCGTGCGCGCCTGGAAGACGACGCCGAGGCGCCGGAGCGCTTCGCCGGGCTCGGCCGACAGCGCATGCCCGAGGATCGAGATCTCGCCGACGCGTGTGTTGTAGAGGCGGGTGATGAGCGAGAAGAGCGTCGACTTGCCGGCGCCGTTCGGCCCGAGCAGCGCCGTGAACGTTCCCTGCGGGACCGTGAACGAGACGTTGTCGAGCGCCAGCCGCGTCCCGTAGGAGTGGCTGACGCCCGAAACGTCCAGGGCGGGCACGCCCCGCGCATCGCTGCGCGGAATGACCTCGATCTCCGTGGAATCCATGATCGTCCTTTTCGGCACTCGTCCTCAGGGAACGACGGTGATCGTGCCCTTCATATCCTGCTCGTCGGCCAGGCCTTCCACATACCAGGTGTAGTTGCCCGGGCGGATGGTGTTGAACTGAACCTGGATCGTGCCGGCGGCGTCGAATTCGAGCCACGCCGGGGGGCCGGCCATGTGGATTTCGAGGTCGCTGATGACGAGCTGGTTGAACCAGACGTCGCGATAGAATTGCGGCGCGTGGACCTTGTATTCGACATTGCCCGCCGAGGAAATGCGCCAGCGGTAGGCTTGGCCGGCTCGCAGCACGAAATGCTTGCGGTTGACGGAGAAATCGCTTCCGCCCGTGCCGAGTTCGAGCGTCGGAACATCCTGGCTCGACCGCGACAGCGGCGGCAGGCCGAGCTGGTCGCCGTTGAGCGCGCTTGCCGGCATCCCGGCGCCGGGCGTCTCCGCGGGAGCCATCGGCGAGGCCTCGTTCGACGTTCCGGCCGGGGCCGCATCGTCGTCGTCGTCATCGGCTTCCGCCTCCGGCTCGGCCTGCGCCAGGAGAATGCTGCCCGGCGCATCCTTCGCGGCGGCGACGGCGAAGGGGGCGAAGGCGAGCGTCGTCGCCATCAGCGACAACCAGAGTGTTTTCATGGTTCAGGTCCTCCCAGTGTGATGATCGAGCGGTTGCGGACGCGGGGAAGCGTCCGGCTGCGAAAGTGCCGGTTCGTCTGCCCTGAGGGCGCCGCGCGAAGGGTTTGAAGAGGCGTTCCGTCCGCCGTTCGGGCAAGCTCAGGGGCGCCGGGATCCGCCGCCCCGTTTCTCCGCGAGGAGCGGAGGGAGCAGGGCAGGCCGGTCAGTTGGTGACTGCGACGTCGGCGACTGCGACGCCCCAAGGCTGCTGGCCGACCTGCACGGACTTGATGACCTCGTCGTTCTCGACGTCGATCACCGAGATGTCGTTCGAGATGCCGTTGGTCGAGAAGATGTGCTTGTCGTCCGGCGAGAAGGCGAGCTGCCAGGTGCGCTGGCCGACGAGGAGATAGTCGGTCACCTCGTAGGTCTTGGCGTCGATGACGGCCACGCGGTTGGCCGGGCCGAGCGCGACGAAGGCCTTGGACCCGTCCTTGGTGATACGTACGCCGACGGGCTGGATCGCTTCCGACGACAGGCCGGGAATTTCGAAGGTGATCTTGTGCTTGATCGTCTTCGTGGCGTTGTCGATGACGCTGATCGTGCCGCCGATCTCGGAAGAGACCCAGACCTCGGAATTGTCCATCTTGTATTCGGCGAAGCGCGGGCGCGAATCGACGAGCACGTTGGCGACGATCTGCTGGCTGTCGCGGTCGATGAAATGCGCCATGTTCGTCGTCTCGGACGTGTTCACGATGATCGCGCCATCCGGCGAGATCCCCATTCCCTCCGGCTCGACGCCGACCGGCACCTCGACGACACGGGCGCCGGTTTCGAGATTGATGATGGTGACGAGATTGTCGTCCTCGTTGGCGACGTACATCGTCTTGCCGTCGGGCGAGACGACCATCAGCTCGGGGTCGGGACCGGAGGGCAGCGTGCCGAGCTTCTCGTAGGTCGTCGTGTCGTAGACCTCGATCGTGTCGTCGTCGCTGGCGCAGACATAGACCTTGGTGCCGTCGGGGCTGACCACGGTGCCGCGCGGGCGCTGGCCGGCGGGGATCGTGTGGATCACCTCGAAGCTCGTGCCGTCGAGGACCGTGATGTCGTTGCCCCGCTCGTTCGAGACGAAGATCTTGTAGGCGAAGGCCGGGCTTGCCGACATCAGCACGGTGGTCGCCAGCGCGATGGCTGTCAGGTGTCTCATCGTTCCTCCCGTCGGTCCCGGTCTCGGGACTCGTTTGTTAGAAGCCTGCGGAGCGGTGCTGACCGCTTGTCGCTTCACCGCATTCGTCCCATCGCAACCGTCTGCCTGCAAGCCTCCAAAGGCCTCGGCCGACACGTTCGAGGGGGCCTTCGGTTCGATGCCGACCGGAATTCTCCGGCCGACCCGAGAGGGGCCATAAAGCTGCCTCCCGCGTGCTGCGACCGCGCCGCCGCGGTCCCCGTCTCCGGTCCGGACCTTCCAGGCGGGGTCGTGCCGGGGCGGGGTCTCGTCTGCACGCAGCCCCGGTTCGCAGTCCCTATTCGTCGCTGGTCATGACGGTGATCTTGTAGGCGCCGTTCAGCTTGAAGTCGTACTGGCCGATCTCGCATTCCGCGTCGTCGATCTCGAACAGATCGTCGCTTTCCTTCTCGATCTCGCTCGCCTTGCAGCCGACCCTGGCGATGGCTTCGGAGATCTTCGCCGCCTCGTGCGCGGACGCCAATTCCATGTCGCCCTCGACATGCGAGGCGCCGAGCGCCGCGACAGGCGCGAGCATCACGGCGAGGGCGAGGAAGAAAGATCCGATCAAGGCGGCATCCCTTCGAAGGCGGCGTCCTGCGCCGCATGGCCACGGCGCCACACGGTCGAGTGCGGCGCACGAAGGATCTGTCCCCGGAAAGAGAACGCTCCGCGGCGAAGGCGATGTCCGCCTCGCCGCGGTCAGCGGCTTCGGTACGTTGGGAGCGACCGAGGCTTTCGGGATAAAGCCCGCTGGCTGCCCTCCGTGAGGTGCTCGCCTTGGGAGTGCGAGAAGGGCGGAAGACAGTCTGCAGGAGGAACGCTACAGGGCCTTTTCGGGGCAGGCCATGGGATAAGTTCCCGTCTTGTCGGGCAATTGCGGTTCCAGCCATCAGAGGTCGCCGCGATCGAGGAGCCTTCCGCCGCGGGTCTCGATGGCGAAGCGGATGAGGTCGGAGGTTCGCTCGACGCCGAGCTTCTCCTTGATGCGGGTCGAGGTGTTGGCGATCGTCTTGTAGGCGACGCCGAGGCCGTCGGCGATGTCGGAGAGGCTCTTGCCATCGCCGAGCATGTGCAGGATTTCGAGCTCTCGCGTCGAGAGCTTGCGGGCCCCTGCCGGCGCGGCATTGCCGAGATCCGCCATGGTCTCGCGGTCGACATAGGTCTCGCCGCGGGCGGCCTTGCGGATGGCGAGGAGGAGCTCGTCCGAGGGCGCGCTTTTCGAGACGTAGCCGAGCCCGCCGGCGCGCTGCGCGGAAGTGGCATAGACGAGGTCGGAATACATCGAGAACACGACGACCTTCGCCGCCGGATCGTCGGCGCGCAGGCGCTTCAAGACGTCGAGCCCGCTGCCGCCCTTGAGGTTGATGTCGAGGACGACGACGTCGGGCCGCTCCTTGCGGAAGGCGGCCAGCGCTTCGAACGGCGTCTCCGCCTCGAAGGCGACGACGCCGGCGATCGCGCCGACGAGGCGCCGCACGCCCTCGCGCACCACGACGTGGTCGTCGACGATCAGGATCTTCATGCGGCCTCCACCGAGGCGCGACCCTCCTGCGGGACGGCCGCGGTCCTCTCGGCCCGCGCGGCCGAACCATCTTCCGGATCGCGAAAGGGCAGCGATAGAGGCCCGGCCCTTCCGCCGCCAGCCTCGTTCGCGCCATGCCGCGGCACCTCGCCGCTGACGCAGATGCCGGTGGGAAGGCCGACTTCGGTGACGTCGAGGCGACCGCTTGCGGCTTCCACGCGCTCGCGCATCCCGATGAGACCGTAGCCGCCGCCCGGAGTGCCGCCTTCCGAAGGCCGCCCGGCGCGCCAGCCGCC
>JACMIV010000344.1 GCA_014380965.1 Rhizobiaceae bacterium
ACCGGAGCAATCTCCCCGTAAGAGTAGTGTCGCTTGGAGAAAGTGCGGAACGTCGCGTCCGGCCTTCGCCAAGCGGACTTCATTTCGCTTCCGGCGCTGCACGGAGGCAATCACTGCAAGCTGCGAAAACGGGCCATCAGGAGCTTTCGACATAGTCGTATTCATGGGCGGATGCGATGATGTCGCGCCGGAGGACCTGCTCCGGGCCCTGCTTGGTATGTCGATGATGGGAAAGGAGCCCGGCTGGGAGGCGAATGTCATGCGCCCACTCGACATTTTCATCGACGGTTTCATCAAATACGAAGAGTGAGCCCCTTGCGGGTAGCGAGAGCTTGCGCCGCTTTCCAGAACCACACTCTGAACAATCCTCCGATCGGCAGCTTTGCGGGCAGCTTAACTGAAAGCTGACGGTCAACTTTCGGCCCAGAATCGACAAGCTTCAGCATTCAAGTCCGATCCAGAATGTGGTCGCCTGAAAGCTTGGCGGCTATTTCCTCCTTTCAGAGTGAGCGCAGTGTGATCATCACGGAGGCGTCGTAAAGCTGCTTGACGGCACCGAAGTGCATCCGATTATCGCGTCGTCCGGTCTCACTCATGTCAAGGTCCGGCATGTCGAGGGCCGGACCCGGATATCCACTCTCATGGACAGTGTTTGGTCCCGAGGCGAAGCGATGCGCGATCAGCTGAACCGTTAGATCCCGCGGTCGCCGCAACTTCGCCGAGCACCATGTCAATGTTGTAGGTCAGTCAACCATAAGCGTCTGACCAGCCATCGGCAGCGATGATCGGTGTGACGACCGGTCCGATCGGGTATCTGCGCGATGCGAAAGAGATATTTACTCGGCCGGAGCCGGGGCGAAAGTCTCATCGGCGCCGGCACTGACCGATTGGCCGCTCTTTTTGATCGGCCTGTTGCCGGCAAGGCGCCGCAGCAGGACGTAGAAAACCGGCGTCAGGAACAGGCCGAAGGCGGTGACGCCGATCATGCCGGAAAAGACGGCGATGCCCATCGCCTGGCGCATTTCGGCGCCGGCTCCGGTCGAGACGACGAGCGGCACGACGCCCATGATGAAGGCGAAGGACGTCATCAGGATCGGCCGAAGACGCAGCCGGCTGGATTCGATCGCGGCCTCGACGGGCGTGCGCCCCTCCATTTCGAGCTCCCGCGCGAACTCGACGATCAGGATCGCGTTCTTGGCGGATAGGCCGACGAGGACGATGAGGCCGATCTGGGTGAAGACGTTGTTGTCGCCGGCCGTCCACCAGACGCCGGCCAGCGCCGCCAGCAGGCCGAGCGGCACGATCATGACGATCGCGAAGGGCAGCGACAGGCTCTCGTATTGCGCGGCGAGGACGAGGAAGACGAGGAGGATCGAGAGCGGGAAGATCAGGAAGGCGGAATTGCCGGCGATGATCTCCTGATAGGTCAGCTCGGTCCATTCGAAGGTGACGCCGGCCGGCAGTGTCTCGGCGGCGATGCGCGTCACCGCGTCCTGCGCCTGTCCGGACGAGAATCCGGGCGCGGCGTTGCCGTTGATGTCGGCCGACAGGAACCCGTTGTAGCGCATGGCGCGCTCGGGACCCGCGGTCGAGGAGACGTCGAGCAGCGCCGAGAGCGGGATCATTTCGCCCTTGTCTGAGCGCACCTTAAGCTTGCCGATGTCCTCCGGCTGCGCCCGGTAGGCCGCGTCCGCCTGGACGCGCACCGAGTAAGTGCGGCCGAACTTGTTGAAGTCGTTGACGTAGACCGATCCGAGGTAGATCTGCAGCGTGTTGAAGACTTCCGTCAGCGGCACGCCGAGCTGCCTCGCCTTCGCCCGGTCCACGTCGGCATAGAGCTGCGGCACGTTCACCTGATAGCTTGAGAACAGCCCGACGAGTTCCGGCGCCTCCCGCGCCTTGGCGAGGAAAGCCTTCACCGCCCCGTCCAGCGCCTCGTAGCCGAGACCGGCCCGGTCCTCGATCTGCAGCTTGAAGCCGCCGATCGCACCAAGGCCCTGCACCGGTGGCGGCGGGAAGATCGCGCTGAACGAGTCCTGGATGACACCGAGCTCCTGGTTCAATTGCCCTGCGATGGCGCCGGCCGAGAGATCGGGCGTCGTGCGTTCCTCGAAGGGCTTCAGCGTCAGGAAGACGATGCCGGCGTTCGAGGAATTCGTGAAGCCGTTGATGGACAGGCCCGGAAAGGCGATGGCGCTCTCGACACCCGGCACCTTCAGCGCGATGTCGGTCATCTTCCGGATCACCTCTTCCGTCCGGTCGAGCGAGGCGCCGTCCTGAAGTTGGGTGAAACCGACGAGATACTGCTTGTCCTGCGGCGGCACGAAGCCGCCGGGCACGGTGCGGAAGAGCAGCACCGTCGCGCCGACGAGGACGAAATAGACGCCCATCATCAGCGTCTTGCGCGAGATCGCCCCGCCGACACCGCGGCCATAGGCGTTCGAGCTTCGGGTGAAGACGGCGTTGAAGCCGCGAAAGAGCCAGCCGAAGAGGAAGTCCATCGCCTTGGTCAGCCTGTCCTTCGGCGCGTCGTGGGAGCGCAGGAGAAGGGCTGCCAGCGCCGGCGAGAGGGTCAGCGAGTTGAAGGCCGAGATGACCGTCGAGATCGCGATGGTGAGCGCGAACTGGCGGTAGAACTGGCCGGTGAGGCCTGTGATGAAGGCGAGCGGCACGAAGACGGCGACGAGGACGAGCGCGATCGCGATGATCGGCCCCGAGACCTCGCGCATCGCGCGGTAGGTGGCCTCTCGCGGCGTCAAGCCGTTCTCGA
>JACMIV010000345.1 GCA_014380965.1 Rhizobiaceae bacterium
AGCGATGGCCGACTGGGCCTGCCTCGAGCCGGGTGGGGGAGAGGCAATGATGGAGGTCACGTCGTCATCCGTCTCAAAAGACCGCGTTCGACCGGGCGAGTCGGCGTCGGCCAGCATCGTCGCACATCAGGATAAAGGCATCGTATGATTTGGGCGAGAGAGCCAGACGCATGTTTCGCAACTGCGGCGGCGCCGCATCAGCGCGCGATGTGCGCTTCTGCGCAAGCTGTAGAGTACATCGGCAGCCAGCTAGGGAAAATAGGCAGATCGTTGGAACTCGTCGCCGTGCAAAAGGTTTTCAAGCCATAGATCCCGCCGACAGACAATGTCGATCTCACAATCGTCTGTCAGCACCAGAATGTTCGGTCGGGCGGGCCTTCAACCAAAAGGACTATGCTATGAAAAAGATTATCATCGCCAGCGTCATTGCTGCCGCTCTCCTTCCCGCTGCAGCCTTTGCGCAGACATCCGACACGATGACGGGCGCAGGCGGGACGATGGGCACGGCGCCAGCCGCGACCGGCACGATGGACCCTGCTGCAAACGGAACCATGGAATCAGGCACGGGTGCGGCTACGGGAACCGGCGGCGCGATGGGCGCGGGCACCGCGTCCCCGACTTCCGACACGACCGGAAGCTACACCATCACCACCCAGTCGTCGGCTGATGTCGCGGGCGGATCGAGCAGCGACGAGATCACCAACCGCAATACCGATGCGACCTCCGTCCAGAACACGATCGACGCGAACCCGGGCCTTGCCGAGAAGCTTGAGGCCGAGGGTCTGACGTTGGAGCGTATCGCAGCGATCTCGGTCGGGCCGAACGGCTTGGTCACGGTCTATACCAAGTCGTAACTCACGGACTGGGTCGACCATAGGCGCGCCGCTTCGCAGGGAACGGCGCGCTTTTTCGTGTCCATGGCAATCCAGCCTGCCCGATCAGTCCACCATCACCGTCTTCACGTTGACGAACTCGCGAATGCCTTCCTGCGAAAGTTCGCGGCCGTAACCCGAATTCTTGATGCCGCCGAACGGCATGCGCTGGTCGGAGGCGGTCATGCGGTTGATGTAGGTCCCGCCGGCTTCCAGCTCTCGGGCGAAACGCTCCTGCTCCGCAGGCTCCTGCGTCCAGGCGGAGCTGCCGAGCCCGAAGTCGCTGTCGTTGGCAAGATCGATGGCCGCGTCGATCGAGGGAACCTTGAAGAAGATCGCGCAAGGCCCGAACAGCTCCTCGCGATAGGCTGGCGCATCCAATGGAATGTCGGCGATGATCGACGGGACGTAAAAATTTCCAGGACCGTCCACGATCGCTCCGCCGGTGACGAGGCGCGCGCCCTTGACGATGCTCCGCCGGATCTGGCCCGCCAGCTCGTCGCGGATCTTCGCGGTCGCGATCGGGCCCATGTCGGTCGCTTCCAGCATTGGATCGCCGACGACCATGGCCTCGACCTTTTCCTGATAGCGGCGGAGATAGTCGTCGTAGACGTCCTCGTGGACGATGAACCGCTTGGCTGCGATGCAGCTCTGGCCGTTGTTCTGCATGCGCGCCTTGACGCCGACGTCGACGGCCTTCCCGATGTCGGCGGAGGGCATGACGATGAACGGGTCAGAGCCGCCAAGTTCGAGGACCGTGCGCTTGATCTGGCGCCCCGCCTGCGCGGCGACGGCACGGCCCGCAGGTTCGCTCCCCGTCAGCGTTGCGGCCTTGACGCGCGGATCGTCGAGAATGGCCTCGACCTTCGAGGACGAGACGAGAAGCGTCTGGAACACGCCCTCAGGAGCGCCGGCGTCGCGGAAGATGGTCTCGATCTCGATGGCGCAGCCCGAAACGTTAGAAGCGTGCTTTAGCAAGCCGACGTTGCCCGCCATGATCGCCGGCGCGGCAAAGCGCAGGACCTGCCAGTACGGGAAGTTCCACGGCATGATCGCGAGCACCGGCCCGAGCGGGCGGTAGGCGACGAAGTTGCGGCCAGCCGGCCCTTCGCGCACGTCGTCGGCGAGGAAGCGTTCTGCCTCTTCGGCATAGTAGCGGCAGCCCGCCGCGCATTTGGCGACCTCCGCCTTCGCCTCGACGAGCCGTTTGCCCATCTCGCGTGTCGCAAGCTCCCCGAGACGATCCTGCCTCTCGTCGAGAAGATCGGCAGCTTTAAGAAGCAGCGCCGCGCGTTCGGCGAAGCGGCTTCGCCGCCAGTCTTGAAAGGCCCGATCGGCACGTTCGAGCGTCACTTCCACCGCAGCCGCCGAATGCTCCTCGTATTCCGCGATGGTTTCCCCGGTGGCTGGATTGATGCTCTTGGCCATGCGTCCTGCTCCTCGTCCTTCGCCGGCGATGCGGGAAGACGCCGGAGCGGCCGCATCGGTCCGGCCCACATGGACCGGAGCGACAGGAGGATCAATGGGTGGACAGCCCGAAACACCATTCGTTGGCTGAGGGAGAAGCGCTCAGTACTCGTTCTCGTAGAAGATGCCGACTTCGCCGCCGCCGGTCGCGGAGACGGCGCCGCGGGCCTTCAGGCCCTTGCCGAGTTCGAGGTCGATCGACACACGGCCGGTGGAATCGACGCCAAGATAGGTGTTCTCGTTCACGTACTTGCCGACGCCGACGGCGGTCTGCCCGTCGGCGTTGGTCTTGATGTCGAGATCGTCGACGCCGAGCTGCGC
>JACMIV010000346.1 GCA_014380965.1 Rhizobiaceae bacterium
ACGATGTCGAGGCGCTGCTCGAGATGCGCCGGCTCCTCGACTTCCTGCCGGCCTCCAATACCGCGCCGGTGCCGGAACTCGAATTCTCCCAATCCGTCAGTGCGATAGATCCGTCCTTGGATACGTTGATCCCGGACAGCGCGAACAAGCCCTACGACATGAATGAGCTGATCGCGAAAACCGTTGACGAGGGCGACTTCTTCGAGATCCAGGCGGCCTTCGCCCGAAACATCGTGACCGGCTTCGGCCGCATCGAGGGGCGCACGGTCGGGATCGTGGCGAACCAGCCGATGGTTCTGGCGGGCGTCCTCGACTCGGACGCGTCGCGGAAGGCCGCCCGGTTCGTGCGCTTCTGCGACTGCTTCTCGATCCCCGTCGTCACCTTCGTCGACGTGCCGGGCTTCCTGCCGGGTACGGCGCAGGAATATGGCGGCCTCATCAAGCACGGAGCGAAGCTGCTCTTCGCCTATGCCGAGGCGACGGTGCCGAAGGTGACGGTCATCACGCGTAAGGCCTTCGGCGGCGCCTACGACGTCATGGCATCGAAGCATCTACGGGGCGACATCAACTATGCCTGGCCGACGGCGCAGATCGCGGTGATGGGCGCCAAGGGCGCCGTCGAGATCATCTATCGCCGCGACGCCGGCGATGCGGAGAAGATCGCCGCGCATACGAAGGCCTACGAGGATAGGTTCCTGTCTCCGTTCGTCGCGGCCGAGCGCGGCTACGTGGACGAGGTCATCCTGCCGCACTCGACCCGGCGGCGGGTGTCGCGGGCTTTGGCGATGCTGCGCAACAAGGATCTCGAGAACCCCTGGAAGAAGCACGACAACATTCCGTTGTGAGGCGGGTCAGCCGACGTCAGATCGCCGCCATCAGCGTCGAGGTGCGCTGGGCTGCCACGACGCGGTTCCGGCCGAGGCTCTTGGCGCGATAAAGCGAGGCGTCGGCGATCGACAGGAGCCTTTCCGGCGTCGTCGCGTGATGCTCGCGCGTGGCCGCGCCGATCGAGACGGAGAGCTTTGCCGCAGGTGCGAGGCCGGGATGCGGCATGGCCGCCTGCGAGAGATCGGCGAGAATGCGCTCCGCCACGTCGAGAGCCCCGGCGAGGTCGGTGTCCGGCAGCACGGCGACGAACTCCTCGCCGCCGTAGCGGGCGACGAGCGACGACGGGCTTTCCATCGCGGCGGATAGGATCGCGGCGGTCCGGCGCAGGCAATCGTCACCGCTCTGATGGCCGAGAGCATCGTTGTAGCGCTTGAAGTGGTCGATATCGATCATCAGCAGGGAGAGCGGCCGGCGCCGCTCGCTTGCCGTCGCGCATTCGCGGGCGAGGACCTCGTCGAAGACGCGCCTGTTGGCGATGCCGGTCAGCCCGTCCTGGCTCGCGAGAGCCTCCAGCGCCATCTGCGCCTCCTTCTGGACGGTCATGTCGCGCAGCGTCTCGACGACGGCAATCAATTCGCCCCGCTCGCCGAAGATCGGTCCCGCGTCGAAGGCGAGATAGCGGCGGCGGCCGCCGCAGTTCGGCGGCTCGCACCAGTTCTCTGCCGACAGTCCGCTGTCGCCGAAGGTTTCGGAGTGATCGACGACGTAGAGGCCTTCGACGTCTTCCGAAGCCCCGCGGAGAACGAGGTCGGCGAGGCAGGGGCGCTTGGTGCGGTAGAGTCCCATCCAGTGCTTGTCGGTGCCGATGACCTGCGAGGCGGGAAGACCCGTCAGGCGCTCGCAGGCGAAGTTCCAGATGATCACCTTGCCCGATGGATCGAGGACGAAGGTTGGAACGATCAGGTTTTCCATCAGCTTGACCGCGAAGGTCTTTGTCAGGTCCGAGCTTGCGCCCGACATGGAACTGGAACCCGACTGCATGACCGACGCCTCGCGATGGCTGAACTCTGCGCGCGACGATAGGGCACTCGGTTTAACAAAAGCTCTTTGAGCAAAGGACAATCGAAGCGGGTTCGAGAGCGACGGACGCGGTCTTGCTCTCGCTGTGGCGTAGCTCGTCTGCGCGGAAATGCTCTTCGAAGGCCATGGCAAGCCGTTCAGATGCCCGCGAACCACTCGTAGCCGTAATCCTCCCAAAACCCGCCTCTGCCCTTGCCGAAGCTTTCCAGACTGTCGACGAGAAGGATGCCGCCAAGGTACTTCGCCATCTTGTAGCCGAGCTGGCGCTCGACCCGCACGCGCAGCGGAGCGCCGTTGGCGACGGGAAGCGCCTCGCCGTTGAGGCCGTAGGCGAGGATCGTCTGGGCGTGGCGGGCGTCTTCGAGATCGATCGATTCGTAGTAGGCCGAGCGCGTGCTGCCATAGGTGTCGAGGCAGGTGAAGACGACGAAGCGCGCTCGCTCCTGAACCCGGGCCTCGTCGAGGACGACGGCAAGCGGCGTCCCGGTCCACTTGGCGATGCAACTCCAGCCCTCGACGCAGTCGTGCCGCGTGATCTGGGTGCGCGCCGGCATGGCGCGCAGTTCGTCGAGCGTGAGGCTCAGCGGGCGCTCGACCATTCCGCCGACGGTGAAGCGGTAGTTGGAAAAGCCGGTCGAGACATGGGCGAGGTAGGCTTCGTCCTGCGGGTTCGTCGAGCCGTTCGGCCGTTGCGGCTGGCGGATCTCGCTTTCGGAGAACTCCGTCGCCAAGGCATTGGAGCGGAGGAGGAGGCGCTGCGTGCGATAGGTCAGCGAGTTGGCGTATTCGAGGACGCCGCGGACCGCGCTTTCCTGATCGCCGACCGCATCGAAGCAAGCCGTCAGCGGCGCGGTCGCCATCGCAGCGGTGCCGCCGATCAGAAGCCGGCGGCGCAAGGGATCGAAGGGGCGCATCATTCCGACTCCGGATCGGTTCTGTACCAGCCGGTCACGATCGAGCGCAGCTCGTTCAGCGGGCCGGCGAGAAGGACCATGAGGATGTGGACGACGAAGAAGGCCATCAGCGCCAGCATCGCCAGGAAGTGGATCGTGCGCGCCGTCTGACGCCCGCCGAAGAGATCGACCATGAACGGCGCGAACGCGTTGAGACCCGGCGACATGGTGAGGCCCGTCAGGACGATCAGCGGAAAGAGGACGAACAGGACGAGCGCATAGGAGACTTTCTGAAGGACGTTGTAGTGCCGTTCCTTGGAGATCTCGAGCCGTGCATGGGCGGCGATGTCGTCGCCGATGCGTCTCAGCTCCGCGCGCTTCGGCAGGACGTCCCGGCGCAGGTGGCCGTTGGCAAGGCTCGCGACCAGCCAGCCGAGGAGCGTCGCCACCAGAAGCCAGGCGAAGAAGAAATGGACGACCCGCCCCGAGGCGAGGTCTCGGTAGCTCGGGATCGTCATCCATGTCGGGAAGCTGCGAGCTTCGAGATTGCCGTTCACCCAGATCGCACCGAGCCAGCCCGTCGTGTCGAACCGGTAGCCGAACAGATCGGTGAAGCCGCGCATCCGGCCCTCCTCGAAGGCGGCTCCGATCGTCAGGATGGCATTGTCGAAGGCAAAGCCCGATTGGATACCGATATAGAGATCGGGCCGCGCCATGAAGATCTGGAGGCCGGAGAGCAGGAGGAAGAACAGGCAGACCGCCCAGAGCCAGTGCGTGACCCGCGTCGCCAGCAGCTGCTTGTAGACCAGTTTGCCCTGCGGCGTCTCCTTGCTGGCCATTGTGTCGGCTCCTTGGTAAACGCCCCATCACGGCCGGATAGCCGGCATCAGGCTGCCCGCTGCCCGCTGCCGAAGTCTTGGCCACCTCACCAGGCGCGGGTCAAGCAAAGGGGCAAGGGAACGGCGCCTTTGGCGCTGACGATTTCGTGTCGCTGCGGAGTGTAACGTTTTCGGAGGCGGCGTTTCGACGAGGCGCTCGTCCACCCTCGATGGCGGGAGCCGCGCCCGGTCGGCGATCGCGATGTCGAGTCGCCCATCGGCAGCGATCGTTTCTTCGTGTCTTCAGATGTTTGCAGCCGCTCTCTTGAGAAGCCGGTCGAGCGTTTGGCGGAAGCGGGACCGGTCCGCCGGCGTGAAGCTCCTGTTGTAGCCCTTGCTCTCTCCGGTCTCGCGCAGGTGCTGCTTGAAGGCGCGCATCGAGAGGGCCGTGCCGATCGACTCCGGACTGAACTCCCGCCCGTCCGAGTTGAGGACGGCCGCGCCCTTGTCGAGCGCGCGGGCGGCGAGCGGGATATCGGCGGTCACCACGACATCGCCGGGCGCAGCTTCCGCCACGATCCAGTCGTCGGCGGCATCGGCACCGTCCGCCACCGTCACGATGCGGGCGCCGGGATAGCGCGAAGGACGCATGCCGCCGTTCGAGACGATGACGCAAGGCGCCGAGTGGCGCTGCGCGATCTCGAGAGCGTCGTCCTTCACGGGGCAGGCGTCGGCATCGATGTAAAGCGTCGTCACGGCGTCGGCGTCTCCCTCTCTGATCGTCCGCCTGACATAGCGATGACGGAAACGATCTGCCATGTTCGGCGATGACCGCGTCAGAAAGCGTTGCATCCGATTCGTTCACCGATATCCGCCGG
>JACMIV010000347.1 GCA_014380965.1 Rhizobiaceae bacterium
AACCCACCGGCGATGGCATGGTAAACGGTCGGCGTCACCGCCGTAACAGCCAAGCCTTGAGCAGGGATTGCGGTGGCAAGACCGCGGATCGGCGCGCCTTTGCGGCTCCGCGCGTCGTCTCAGGACGCCGCGGAACAGGTCGCTGCGACCGATGGACCCGAACCTGAATGTCGAAGCGGCTGTTTTCCCGACCGGTCTCTGCTAAGCGCGAACGGGGCCGTCCACATTCGGAGCGACCGTCAGCGTGGCAAACGGGGAGCGCGGATCATGGGCTTGAACGGCAGGACGGCGATCGTCACCGGCGGCGCGAAGGGCATCGGGCTTGCCATCGCCAAGCGCTTCCTCTCAGACGGCGCGCGGGTGATTGTCGCCGACCGCAATGCCGAGGCCGGGAAAGCTGCGGCGGAATCGCTGGGCGGCGAGGTCCTGTTCGTCGAGACCGACGTGTCGAAGGCTGCGGACGTCACCGCGCTCCTCGGTGCCTCCCTCGCGCGGTTCGGTAGCGTCGACATCCTCGTCAACAATGCCGGTATCGTCCACAAGGCGGACTTCCTGGACCTTGCCGAGGCGGACTTCGACCGCGTCCTGGCGGTAAACCTCAAGGGGGCCTTCCTGTGCGGACAGGCCGTCGCGCGCCATCTCGTTTCGCGCGTCGAAGCGGGCGGAAAGCCGGGGGCGATCGTCAACATGTCGTCGGTGAATGCGGTCTTCGCCCTTCCCGATCAGGTCGGCTATTCCGTTTCCAAGGGCGGCATGAACCAGCTGACGAAGACGATGGCGCTGTCGCTCGCGCGGTACGGCATCCGCGTGAACGCCATTGGGCCAGGCTCGATCATGACCGAACTCCTCGCCGCCGTCGCCAGCGACGAGGACGCCAAGGCGCGTATCCTGTCGCGTACGCCGATGGGCCGGATCGGCGAGCCTTCCGAGATCGCCTCCATTGCCGCCTTCCTCGCATCCGACGAGGCGAGCTACATGACGGGCCAGACGGTCTATGCCGACGGAGGACGACTGGGCTTGAATTACACGGTGCCGGTCAAAGGGTAATGGTGTCGCCGAAGACGACAATACGTATCACGCTGGAGTTTCGTCGGCTTCGCTGCGTGCACCGGATCAACGAAGCGCCCGCCTTCGGACATCGTCATCCCGGACTTGATCCGGGATGACGACCTCAATACTTGGAGCCCGGCGTTATCGCCGCCGTGACGGTGGCTTTGCCTGCCCGCCTCAGCCCGGTTCGTCCTCGTCCGCATCCACCTCGGCCTGGGTGCGCTTCATCGAGGTGAGCTTGGCGAAGACGGCCGCGGCGTCGAGTTCGCCATCCTCGGCGGCGGGAGCCGCCTCGCGACCGCGATAGTTCTGGGTCTGGGCGGCGGAAAGCAGGCGCTCCTCCTCCTCGTAGTCCTCGTGGCGCGGCGGCAGCCCGCGCGAAGCCTTCTCGATCTCCATATCGAGATCGATCTGCGAGCAGAGGCCGAGCGTCACCGGGTCCATCGGCGCGAGATTGGCCGAGTTCCAGTGCTGCCGGTCGCGGATCTGGGCGATCGTGTTCTTCGTCGTGCCGACGAGCCGCGATATGGCGGGATCCTTCAGCTCCGGATGATTGCGCACCAGCCAGAGGATGGCGTTCGGGCGATCCTGGCGCTTGGAGACGGGAGTGTAGCGCGGGCCCTTGCGCTTGGCCTCGGGCACCCGGACCTTCGGCAGCGACAGCTTCAGGCGATGCTTCTCGTCCTTCTCGCCTTTGTCGATCTCCTCGCGGGTGAGCTGGCCGGTCATGATCGGGTCCATGCCCTTGATCCCTTGCGCCGATTCGCCGTCGGCGATGGCTTTGACCTCAAGTGGATGCAGCGTGCAGAAGTCGGCGACCTGCTCGAACGAAAGCGAGGTGTTGTCGACGAGCCAGACGGCAGTCGCTTTCGGCATCAGAAGCTGCTGGGCCATGAATACGGTTCTCCTCTTCGCCAGGCCCGGTTCCGCCGGGCACAGGCTGTGGATGGCACCACAATTTTTGGAAATCGCATCCCTTATAATCGGCGACCCTGCCCTTCGCAAGGAATTCGATGTCGTGGCACCGGCGGCGATGGGGCACCTCTTACCTGACTGCCTTCGGCCGCTGCCGAAATCAGCCAGGGAGGCCTGCGTCGCCGCGCTGCTCCAGCAGGATCTTGCCGATATGGTCCTCATCCATTCGACGGTGGGCCGCGGCGGCTTCGGCAAGGGGGAAGATCGAGTCGATCAGTGGCTTCACCCGCCCGCTGGTCAAAAGCGGAACGACCTTCTCCTCCAGCTCGCGCGCGATCGACGCCTTGAACGCGACGCTCCTTGCGCGAAGCGTCGAACCGGTCAGCGTCAAGCGTTTCACCATGATCGCCTGGAGATCGAGCTCGACCTTCTGCCCGCGCAGGAAGGCGATCTGGACGATCCGGCCGTCGATCGCGGCGGCCTTCAGATTTCGCGGCGTGTAGTCGCCGCCGACCATGTCGAGGATGAGATCGACGCCTTGCCCTTTCGTGGCCTCGGCGATGACCTCGACGAAGTCTTGCGTGCGGTAGTCGATCGCGTGATGGGCGCCGAGCTGTAGCGCGGCCTCGCATTTGTCGGCGCTTCCGGCGGTGACGAAGACTTCCGCGCCGAATGCGTCCGCGAGTTGGATCGCCGTCGTTCCGATTCCGGAGGTGCCGCCATGCACGAGGATGCGCTCGCCGGCCTTGAGGCCGCCACGCTGGAAGACGTTGTGCCAGACGGTGAAGAAGGTCTCGGGCACGCCGGCAGCTTCGGGAACGCCGATATTGAAGGGGATCGTCATCGCGTTCGTCTCGTCGACGACCGCGTATTCGGCATAGCCTCCGCCCGGCAGCAGCGCCATGACGAGCGCGCCTTTGCGAAAGCGGCTCGCCCCTTCGCCAAGTGCCGCGACGGTGCCGGACACTTCGAGACCAGGCCAGTCCGGCGCGCCGGCGGGCGCTGGATAGAGACCCATGCGCTGGAGAACGTCCGGGCGGTTCACGCCCGCGGCGAAGACCTCGATCAGGATCTCGCCCGGGCCCGGCACCGGAACGGGGCGCGTGTCGGACACGAGCACCTCCGGACCACCCCTACCGTGAAGCGCGGCAATGCGCATGGTTTCGGGGATGGACGTCGTTTTGGAGCGTGACATGGCGATGGACCTTGAGTTTATTTAACGGCCGACGACCGCCCAAAGAGGAAAGGATTTTAACGAATTCATTTCGCGTTAACCTTGTATCAAGGTTTATGATCTCTAATCACGCTATCCAGTTTTCTGGGTAGACGCCGCGGTCCGCCGCATCGTCTGACGCCTCCCTGTTTCAACTCCTGAGAGCCGCCCTCCCGCGGCTCTTTTTTTTCGAGTTGTCACCCGGCGACCCTTTCGGGCCAACAAACGGCGCAGCGACGGCGAACGGAAATGCTTAAGGCGCATTAACCAGTTCAGCGAGAGTGGCTTGCCATCGGAAGCGCTCCCGAGCAACGTCGATCGAAGAATTCGGCTCCACGACAACGAGTCGGCCTTCCTCCGCCCGACCAACGCGACTGGTGCTTCGTCCATGACCCTCAAGACCATCGACCATCGCGACGAGGACCGGACGATCAAGCTCGCGGAGCATCTCGCCTTTTCGAGTTCGTTCCAGCCGCTCTTCAACGAGGGCATGGCACTGGTCGACGAGACGGCCGTCTATCTCGACGGCGACGGACGGGTGGAGTCGAAGGCGCTGTCTCGGATGGCCGCGACGCTCTATGCGGCCGAATCGATGCGGCTGACGACGCGCCTGATGCAGGTCGCATCCTGGCTGCTGCTCCAGCGCGCCGCGAACCAGGGCGACATGTCGCGCGCCCAGGTCGAGGCCGAAAAGGTCAAGGTGCGCCTCGAGGGCGTCGGCACCGGGCGCGACACGGCGACCTTCGAGGAATTGCCCGACGTCTTCCGCTCTCTCGTCGACCGAGCCCTGAAGCTCGAGCGCCGGATCGCCATGCTCGACCGCGAAATCTACGGCTCGCTTCAGCGCCAAAGCGACGAGCATTCCAATCCCGTCGGCGAGCAGATCAACCTCCTCCGGACCGCCTTTCTTTCCTAAGGCTTGGCCTTTCCTCCGGCACAAGCGACAGCTGCAGGCGTACTTCGGCCTGCCTCGCCCGAGGAGCGACGTCTGACTTTCGCGTGAGCGCAAGAGAGCGAGCTGCAAGGGCTATGCGAATGATCGTTGCAGAACATGATGTTGCGAGACAACTTTAGAATCATTCGAAATTAGAATTCTTCCAACATATTGAAAACGCGTGTTTTTCCGGAACGCCAGCTTGCTTTCATCCTGACGATACGGCATTTCGCTTCCACCGACGCGGTTCTGCGCAAGCAGCGCCGAACGAAGCCAAGCCCCAGGAGAACCGCGATGCATACGCTTTCCCGAACCGTTTCCCGAGCCTTCGGCCTCCTCGCCGTCTCCACGGCGGCGCTGACGGCCGCGTCCGCCGAGGCCGCTGACGTCAACATCTACACGTCCCGCCAGCCGGCGCTGATCCAACCGCTGCTCGATGCGTTCACCAAGGAGACCGGGCTTTCGACCGCGGCGATCTTCATCGACAAGGGCCTCCAGGAGCGCATCGCGGCCGAGGGCGCGAATTCACCGGCCGACGTGATCATGACCGTCGACGTCGGCAATCTCGATGCCTCGAAAACGGCGGGCGTCGTCCAGCCCGTGGAGAGTGCGACGCTCGCGGCGAACATCCCGGCCGAGTTCCGTGATTCCGAAAACGAGTGGTTTGGCCTCACCGCCCGCGGCCGCGTCGTCTACGCCTCGAAGGAGCGCGTCACGGAGACGGCGATCTCCTATGAGGAGCTTGCCGATCCCAAGTGGAAGGGGCGCCTCTGCACCCGCTCGGGGCAGCACCAGTACAATGTCGCGCTGATCGCCGCCTACATCGCCCATCACGGCGAGGAGGCCGCCCGCACGTGGGCGACCGGACTGCGCGACAACCTCGCCGGCAAGCCCGAGGGCGGCGACCGCGACCAGGCGAAGGCGATCGCCGCCGGCGAATGCGACATCGCGATCGGCAACACCTACTATGTCGGCCTGATGCAGACGAACGAGAAGGAGCCGGAGCAGAAGGAGTGGGCGGCGGCGATCAACGTCGTGATGCCGACCTTCGAGAACGGCCTGACGCACGTCAACATCTCCGGCATCGCGCTCGCCAAGAACGCGCCGAACAAGGAGAACGCCATCAAGCTGATGGAGTATCTCTCGGGCGGCGAGGCCCAGGCGATCTATTCGGAAATCAACTACGAGTACCCGCTGGAGCCGGGCATTGCCGTTTCGGACGCCGTGAAGGCCTTCGGCGAACTCAAGCCCGACACGATGCCGCTCGCCGAGATCGCCAAGCACCGCACCAAGGCCTCCGAGATCGTCGACGAGATCGGCTACGACAACGGCCCGCAGAGCTGATCGAGCGAAGATTTGCACCCGCATACGGCGCCCGGCGGCCTTCCGCCCCGGGCGCCGTCTCGTTCGAGAACGATGAAACGAGCCGCCTGCCCCCGCATGTCGACGCTGTCCCCACTCGCCAAATCCGGCATCCCTCTCCGTCTTGGCACCCAGCGGGGAACGGAGCGGCTCTATCTCGCCGGTGGAATCGCAATTGCTTTAACTGTCCTGCTGCCGATCGTGGCGCTCGCCGTCATCGCCGTATCGGGGACGGCGGCCAACTGGTCGCATCTGGCGCAGACGATCCTGCCGGAAGCTGCGCGCGTCACCCTCCTCCTGATGCTCGGCATCGCGCTGGTGGCGGGATCGACGGGCGTCGTCACGGCCTGGCTCGTCGCGAGCTTCCAATTTCCCGGCCGCGGCCTGTTCGCCTGGGCGCTGGTCCTGCCGCTGGCGGTGCCGACCTATATCGCTGCCTACGGCTTCAACGAATTCCTGCATTTCACGGGGCCGGTGCAGACGGGCATCCGCGCGCTGTTCGGTTTTTCCACACGACGCGACTACTGGTTTCCCGAGATCCGTTCGCTAGGAGGCGCGATCTTCATCCTCTCGGCAGTGCTCTATCCCTACATTTTCCTCACCGTGCGGATGGTCTTCCTCATGCAGGGGCGCAAGGTCGGGGATGTCGCGCGCACGCTCGGCGCCACGCGCGCGGCGGTGTTCTTCAAGGTGCTGCTCCCCATGGCGCGGCCGGCGATCGCCATCGGCGTCGCGCTCGCGCTGATGGAGGCGATCAACGACATCGGCGCCGTCGAGTTTCTCGGCGTCCGCACGCTCACCTTCGCCGTCTACTCGACATGGCTGAACCGCGGCGACCTGCAGGGGGCGACGCAGATCGCGCTGATGATGCTCGGCGTCATCGTCCTCCTCGTCGTCGTCGAGCGCCTCGCGCGACGGCAACAGCGCTACAGCGTCCACCGCGGGGACAGGCCGCAGAAGGGCCGCGAGGCGCTGAGAGGGGCGAAGGCTGCGCTAGCCGTCGCCGCCTGCCTGCTTCCGATCGCCTTCGGTTTCGGCATCCCCTTCGCCGTTCTGCTCGGCTTCGCGCTGCAGCGGCTGGAACAAGCCAGCGACCCGCAGCTCTGGCGGGCCCTCTGGCACACGGTGGCGATGGCTTCCGCCACGGGCGTCGTCACCGTCGCTGCCGGCTTCATGATGGCCTACGGCATCCGCCTCACGCAGTCGCGCCGGCTGTCGGCACTCGTTCGGATGGGGGCGCTTGGCTATGCGGTGCCGGGAACGGTGCTCGCCATCGGCATCCTCATCCCGCTTGCGGCCTTCGACAACGCAGTGGACGCGGCGCTGCGCTCGTCTTTCGGCATTTCGAGCGGGCTATTCCTGTCCGGCTCGGGCTTTGCCATCGTCTATGCCTGCTCGGTGCGCTTCATGGCGATGGGGCACGGCGCGATCGAGAGCGGCTTTTCCAAGCTCTCCCCGCATCTCGACATGGCCGCCCGCACGCTCGGCCGCGGCCCCGGCGGGACGATGCGCGAGATCCTCCTGCCGCTGATGCGCCCTGCTCTCCTGACGAGCTTCCTCCTGGTCTTCGTCGACTCGACCAAGGAATTGTCCGCGACGATCCTGCTGCGTCCGTTCGACTTCGAGACGCTGGCGACCTTCGTCTATACCCAAGCCTCCCGCAGTGCGTTTGAGGACGGGGCGCTTGCGGCGCTCCTCATCGTCGTGACGGGCATCGTGCCGGTGGTGCTGCTGACGCGGACGATCATGGCGGACGGGCGAGAGGGTTAGGGTCCGGCACCAGTTTCCCTCCAGATATCGAATTTCAGACGAAACGGACGGGGCTTCCGTACTCAGCCATCTTCGCATCTGCGGTCACAAGCAGGGCGCCTTCCGTTCTCGCCTGAGCAATCAGGAGACGGTCGAAGGGGTCCTTGTTTAGAAGCGGCAGATCCTCGACCGCGAGCGCATGGTTGCCGAGAACAGGTAGTTCCTCAAAGTAGTTGGCCAGCAAGCCGCGGCGAAGAACGCGGGGGTCGACATGGAAACTCGCTTGGTCGAGCCCCTTCTTGATAGCGAGTTCCCAGAGACGGACGGTGCTGAAGAGGTAGCGGTTCTCGGGGTCGCTCAGCATATCGCGGGCCTTGGGGGAGAGCCTCTCCGATTGGCTGGAAAGCCAGATCAAAATGTGCGCATCAAGGAGCAGAATCATCATCACCTTCGAAAAGAGCAACGATCTCATGCTCATAAAGGCGGTCGAAATCATCTGGAACCTGAAACTCGCCTTTCAGGAAATCGAAACGTCGCGCCTTTAGCGGCTCCACCGGGTCAAGCGCGGTCACCTTGGCGATGGGTCGCCCTGCCTTGGCGATGATGAAGGCCTCGCCCATCGCGGCCTCCTCCACGAGGCGGGAAAGATGGGTCTTCGCTTTATGGATGTTGATCGTTCGCATCCGAAGCCCCTATTCAAACTACGTCCGTTTAGTCTATTTCGCGGATGATGCGACTTGAAGCCACTACGGCCGGTTCAGGTCGCAAGTTCGCCCCGCTCCGCAAACAGCTCCAGCGCCTCGGGGTTCGCCAACGCTTCCTTGTTCTTCACCGGGCGGCCGTGGACCACCTCGCGGACGGCGAGTTCGACGATCTTGCCGGACTTGGTGCGGGGAATGTCGGCGACGGAAAGGATGCGGGCCGGGACGTGGCGCGGCGAGGCGCCGGTGCGGATGGCGGTGCGGATGCGCCTTTCGAGGTCGGCGTCGAGGGCGACGCCGGCGGCGAGCCGCACGAAGAGGACGACGCGCACATCGCCGTCGAAATCCTGGCCGATGCAGATGGCTTCGACGATCTCGTCCATCCCCTCGACGATGTTGTAGATTTCCGCCGTGCCGATCCGCACGCCTTGCGGGTTCAGCGTCGCATCAGAGCGGCCGTGGATGACGATGCCGCCAGCCTCGGTCCATTCGGCGAAATCGCCATGGCACCAGACGCCGGGGAAACGCTCGAAATAGGCGGCGCGGTAGCGTGCGCCGTCCGGATCGTTCCAGAAGCCGATCGGCATCGCCGGAAAAGCCCTCGTGCAGACGAGGTCGCCCTTCTCGCCGCGCACCGGCCGTCCCTCGTCGTCCCAGATGTCGACGGCCATGCCGAGGCCGGCGCCCTGGATTTCGCCCTCCCGGACGGGAAGCCAGGGAACGCCGATGACGAAGCACGAGACGATGTCGGTGCCGCCGGAGATCGAGGCGAGATGGACGTCCGCCTTGATGCCGGAATAGACGAATTCGAAGCTTTCGGGCGAGAGCGGCGATCCCGTCGAGGCGATCATCGCGACGCTCGAGAGGTCGTGCGTATCGATCGGGGAGAGGCCTTCCTTGCGCACCGCGTCGATGAACTTCGCGGAGGTGCCGAAGAAGGTCGCCCTTTCCGCGGCGAGATAATCGAACACGACATTGCCCGAGGGATGGAAGGGCGAGCCGTCGTAGAGAAGAAGCGTCGAGCCAGCGGCAAGAGCGGAGACCAGCCAGTTCCACATCATCCAGCCGCAGGTGGTGAAATAGAAGACGCGTGAGCCCGGCCCATTGCCGCAATGGAGCCGGTGCTCTTTCAGATGCTGCACGAGCGTGCCGCCGGCCGAATGGACGATGCATTTCGGAACGCCCGTCGTTCCGGACGAGAAAACAATGTAGAGCGGATGGGCGAAAGGAAGCCGTTCGAAGACGAGCGCCTCCGGCGCGAAGCCGTCGATGAAGCCGTCGACCGTCACCGCGCCGGCGATCATGCCGACGACGGCGTCGGCCTCGCCGATATAGGAAACGACGATCGTCTTGACCGGCTTCAACGCCGCAGCGATCGGCACGAGCTTGTCGGCGATGCGGATCGTCTTTCCGGCATAGTGGTAACCGTCGCACGCGACGAAGAGCTTCGGCTGGATCTGCCCAAAACGGTCGAGCACGCCGCGCTCGCCGAAATCGGGCGAGCAGGACGACCAGACGGCCCCGATGGAGGTGGCCGCCAGCATGAAGGCGACCGTCTCCGGAAGGTTCGGCGTCATCGCCGCGACGCGGTCACCGGCGACGAGCCCTTCGGCCCGCATCGCCTGCGCCAGACGCGAGACGAGAGCGCGCAGCTCTGCATGGGAGAGGCGAAAGGCGACCTTGTCCTCGCCTCGAAAGACCACCGCGTCACCCTCACCGGGCCGAGCGAGCAGGTTCTCGGCGAAGTTCAGCCTAGCCTCGGGGAAAAACCGCGCGGACAGCATGTCGTGACCCGCGACGAAGCTGCATCCGCCCTTCTCGCCAATGACGCCGGCTTGGTCCCAGACCTTCGACCAGAAGGCTTCGGGCTCGTCGATCGACCATCGATGCAGAGCCTCGTAATCTCTCGGAGCAACGCCGGAGCCGGAGGCGAAGGCCGTCATCGGATGCCCTGCGATGCGCTCTTCTCCGGGGGTCCAGAGGATCTTTCCAGTCATCGTTCGACTCCCGCCGCGCCTTCGCCTTGGTGGTGCCACGACAGCCAGCGAGAGGCAACGGCGCGGGAAGGCCGACAAGCACGCGCCGGGGAGTGACTTTGCAACTCTTTCGAAGTCCGGATAGGCTTGAGCAGGAGCTATGTCGCGTGCACCTTGTACGGCGCTGATTCCCGCGGAAGGTCTACTCGGCTTATGATTGCCGAGAGGTTGCCGACCCTGCATCGGATTGCCGGAACTTTAGTACCCCCATCATCTCCAAGAGGTATGTTCGTGACGGCAGGCTTCGTCCGCAGTGACGAGACAGGGGGCGGCCGGAAAGGACCGCGCAGGCGCCGGGGCCTCGCCATCCTCGGTCTTCTCGTCCTGCTGCTGGCGGTCGGCGGGGCTGTCCTGTTCTGGAACCTTGCCCTCCAGGCCGAGGCGGCGAGAGACGACATCGAGGCAAGGCTTGCCGAACTCACGGGGCTGTCGGTGCGCGTCGAGGGCAAGGCGGGCTTTACGCTCTTGCCGCGCACGCAGCTCTCCCTCACCGACATACGCATCGGTTCCCCTGGCAACGTAGCCTCTGGGACTCAGGCGGAAGACGCGATCTTGCGGATCGACGCGCTCGTCGCCGATCTCGATCTTCTACCCGCGCTTCTCGGCACGACGCGGGTCAAGCGGCTTTCCATCATTGGTCCCGAATTGCTGTCGGGCGCCCAGTTCATCGGCGGCTCGGCAGCGACGGAAGCGGAGGGTCCGAGCGGCAAGACGGTTCGGGTCATCTCGGCGGCGGACGGGGCGGGCGCGGAGAGTGCGACCGCCGACGCCTATCGCCGGATGTCCGCCTATCTCGGCGCCTTCCTGTCGCGTTTCGAGGATCTGCGGGCGCTCGAAATCCGCGAGGGCGTCTTCCGGATGTCCCGGCGCTCCGGCCCCTCGGGCATCAGCAATGCCAACATCCTCGTCTCCTGGCCTTCGAAGGCGGCGGCGGCACGGCTTTCCGGAACCTATGTCTGGAACGGCCAGCCAACCGACATCGATCTCACACTCGCCGAGCCGCTCGCCTTCCTCGCCGGCGAGCCGAGCGGCATCGACCTCGACCTTTCCTCGCCCGCGCTCACTGTCGGATTTGCGGGCGACGGATCGACAGCCGGCGCCGGGCGCTTCGCCGGCCGGCTCCGCGTGGCGACGCCCTCGCTGACCCGATCGATCCGGTGGCTCGGGAACCCCCGAGCCGCGCTTCCCGACATCGGCGCCATGTCGATCGAGGCAACGCTCGACGGCTACGGGCGCAATCTGGCACTGCGCGATGCCTCGGTCTCGCTCGATGGATTTGCCGGGGAAGGCGCTGTCGAGATGCTGATGCCGGCAGGAGGTAAGCCTTCGGTCGGAGGAACGCTTGCCTTCGAGCGCCTCGACCTCACAGGCTTTGCAGAGGCTGTCGCTCCCTTCCCGACTCTCCCCTTCGACTTCCAGCGAACAATCTCCGTCGCCTTTCTCGATCACCTCGATCTCGATCTGCGCCTGTCGGCGGCAAGCGGCGGGATCGGCACGCTGCCGATCGACAACCTCGCCGCGACGATGAAATTCAAGGACGGCGTCGGAACGGTGGATATCGGCGATTCCAGCCTTCTCGGTGGGCGCGGGCAGGCGCGCCTTTCCATCGACAGCCGCACCGCAACCCCTCGCATCGTCGGCTTTGCCAGCGCAAAAGGCGTGGACGCGGCACGGCTCCTCAAGGCGATCGGCGTCGAGACCGTCGCCGTCTCCGGCACCTCCGACGTCAGCGCCGAGATCGACGCGCCCGTGACCCGGTGGACCGATCTCCTCCAGCGCAACCGGATGACGCTGACCGTCTCCGCCCGGTCGGGTGCCTTGAGCGGGTTCGATCCGGACGTCTTCCTCGGCTCGGGGACGCGCCCCTTCGCGCTTGCCACCGAGCCGACCTCGATTCCTTTCGAAAGCCTGCGGGCCAAGCTCTCGACTTCTGGTCCACTCGTCTCGCTCGACCGGGTGACCTTGACGGGAGCTGCCGGGGAGTTCGTCGCCTCGGGAGACCTCTCGACCGCCACGAACGAGGTCAACGTGTCCGGTTCCTTCGTCCCGGCTAAGAGCCCCGCAGCCGGGCCGGCGGCAAACTCCTTAGCAACCTCTCAATCCATAGGGTTCACATTGCAGGGGAAATGGCCGCGGCCGAGCGTCACCTCGGGCCTGCCGATCGAGCCGATCTGACGCGCGCCCTCGTTCGCGTCGGGCGCCGGTCATGGGTGTTCGGCCGATTAGCAACCGGGGTCCTGCAATGCCATCACTTTTGGATCAGCATCTTGCCGGCCATCGGGCCAGGGTCGCAGCAGTCGCTGCGGCAGTGGCACTGCTCCTCATCGCCCTGCCCTCTCCGGTAAAGGCGGAGGATCGTCCGGAAAGCGGGTCGATCACGCGATTTCGCGATCAGAACGGCCCCGCATTCGCAAATGGTGGCGGAAACCGGTTCGATCCATTGG
>JACMIV010000348.1 GCA_014380965.1 Rhizobiaceae bacterium
TCCGAACAGGCGACGAGCTTGACGAGCTCGGTCTCGTTGATCGTGCCGCGCCGGATCTTCGACGACGAGATCTCGGTCTGCTCGGAGATGATTCGCGTCGCGAGTTGCTCGGCCGACATTTCGAGGCTGAAGAAGCCGACGACGCCGCCGTTCTTGGCGGCGAACGTGCCGTCCGACTGGTCGGCCGGCTCGAAGGCGGCGGCGATGTTGAAGGCGATGTTGGTGGCGAGCGACGTCTTGCCCATGGCGGGTCGGCCGGCGAGGATGATGAGATCGGAGCGCTGCAGGCCGCCGAGCCTCCGGTCGAGCCCGATGATGCCAGAAGAAACGCCGGAGAGCCCGCCGTCGCGGTCCTTCGCCGCCGTCGCCATCTGCACGGCGAGAGTCACCGCGTCGGTGAAGGACTGGAAGCCGCCGTCGTAGCGCCCGGTCTCGGCGAGCTCGAAGAGTCGGCGCTCGGCGTCCTCGATCTGCGCCTTCGGCTCCATATCGAGCGGCGCGTCGAAGGCGATGTTGACCATGTCCTCGCCGATCCCGATCAGCGATCTGCGCAGCGCCAAGTCGTAGATCGCGCGACCGTAGTCGGAGGCGTTGATGATCGTCGTCGCTTCCGCGGCGAGCCGCGCGAGATACTGCGCGACGGTGATGTCGCCGACCTTGTCCTGCGCGGCGAGGAACGTCTTGATCGTGACCGGATTGGCGATCTTGCCCATCCGGATCATCTCGGATGTCTTCGAAAAGATCTCGCGGTGCAGCGGCTCGAAGAAGTGGTCGGGCTTCAGGAAATCGTGGACGACGTAATAGGCGTCGTTGTTGACGAGGATCGCGCCGAGAAGAGCCTGCTCGGCCTCGATGTTGTTCGGAGCGACCCGGTAGATCGCTTCTTCCTCCTCGAACCTGCGCGCCGCTTCGGCCATGCCGGTCACCCCTTCGATCGTCACTGGAAGCGTGCCGTCATACAGACAGATGACCGGCGCGAACAGCGGGGATCGCCGCTGCACGACGGAGGTTTCCGCTCTTCACACGGCGGCCAGACAACTGTGGATATCCTGTGAAAAAGCTTTGACCTCCGCTGGCAACGTCCACGGGGTCGCCAGCGACTCACGGAAAAGAAAAGGCCCCGGAACGTCCGGGGCCTTTCCGTGTGATGGCAGGAAAGCGAGGTGCCGATCAGGCCGCCGGCTCTTCCTCCGCGGAAGCGTCCGCTTCCTCGCCCTGTTCGCCCTCTGCGGTTTCGTCCTCGACCAGCTCGTCCTCTTCGTCGATACCGTAGATCGCGTCGGCGGAGGTGAGATTCTCGCCCTTCGATTGGCGCTCGCCCTCTTCATGCGAGCGGGCGATGTTGATCTGGATCTCGACTTCGACCTCGGCGTGCAGCGCGATCGCGACACTGTGCAGGCCGATGACCTTGATCGGCTGGTTGAGGAGAATCTGGTTGCGGCCGACCTTGAAGCCCGCCTCTTTCAGGATGTCGGAGACGTCGCGGGCCGAGACCGAGCCGTACATCTGGCCGGTTTCGCCGGCGGAGCGGATGGTGATGAAGCTCTTGCCGGCGAGCGTCTCGGCGACCGTCCCGGCCTCGCGCTTCTTCTCCTCGTTGCGGGCGACGAGCGTCGCCTTCTGCGATTCGAACTTGGCGCGATTGGCCTCGTTGGCGCGCAGCGCCCGGCCGGTCGGGAGGAGGTAGTTGCGGCCGAACCCGTCCTTGACGCGGACGGTGTCGCCCATCTGGCCGAGGCGGGGGATGCGCTCGAGGAGAATGACTTCCATGGTGGTTCCTTTCGAGGGGGGTGAGCGCGACCGGTCTTGAGGCCGGGAGAGCGCGGGGTTTGGTATTGCAGTCAGTCCGGAGCGCCTTGCGGCTCCTGTCTCCGGGCGGTCTCAAAGACGCCGAGCACCGTGGCGGCGATCAACGGGAAGGAGAGAAAGACGATCGAGGCATAGGCGCTGAAGAGGAGCAGGCCGCGGTTCGCCGTTCCGCGCGTCCGGCGGTGGAGGCTGGCAAGACCGACGAGCGTGAAGGCGATGCCGAACGTGCCCGCGACGACGGCGGCGAGGATCGCGATCGCGCCGCCTGCGAAACAACCGGCGAGCGCAAGCGCGAACACCGGAAGCGCGACGCGCGGCAGGGCGGCGGACAAGGGAATATCGTCCTTCGGCCTCGGCAGCCGTCCTGACATGCGCACGAGGACCGAAGCGATGTGAAGACCCGCGACCAGCACCACGACAAGCAGCGCAGGCTGCACGAAGGGCACGACCTGAACCATCAGGCGGGCCAGATCCTGGATCTGCGTCTCCGTCGCTGCGTCGCTCCCCGCACCGAGCTGCGCGGTCAGAGCCGCGGCGATCTCGGGTGCCAGTGTCGCGGGGTCGTAGCCGACCAGCCAGCCAATGAAGAGGCATCCGGCGGCTGCGGACGAAGCGATCGCGAAGAGGATGCGCGACAAGGGATACCAGTCGAGCGGCTGCGGACTTGCCGCCTGGGTGTTCTGTGCAGTCGCCATCGGCATGGTTGGCGCGGCGTCTCCAGTTGCGCGCGCAAGGCCTGCAAGGTGTCCTGCGATCGCCGCCGGCAAAGCCATGGAACTGAGAAGAAGCAGCCCGGAACCCAGGGAAGAGAGTGTCGCGGCAAGGGCGATTCCCGCCGTTCCCGCTGCGATGAAGCCGGAAACGCTGCCCCATCCGAGGCTTGCGATGAAGATCGGGATGGGAGCGGCCAGTGACAGGACGACCGCCGTCGCAGACTGGAGCACCAGTCCGGCGAAGAGAAGCGCCGCGGCGACGCCGGCGGCAATTCCGATAAGGAGGGCGGAAGGTTTCATCTGTCCATTCGCTGTCCTGCGCCCCGAAGGCGGCAGTTAGAGGCGACGCGCCTCAACTCGGCTTGTTCGTCTTCGATCCGCTGATGCCGGAAGCGGAAAGAGCGGTGCGCCGAAGGAACGGCGCACCGTCGACGGTCAGAGCCGAAACGCCCTTACTTCAGGACGTAGGGCAGAAGACCGAGGAAGCGCGAACGCTTGATCGCCTGCGCGAGTGCGCGCTGGTTCTTCTGCGAGACGGCCGTGATGCGCGAGGGCACGATCTTGCCGCGCTCGGAGATGTAGCGCTGCAGGAGACGGACGTCCTTATAGTCGATCTTCGGCGAGTCGCTCGCCGCGAACGGATCGGA
>JACMIV010000349.1 GCA_014380965.1 Rhizobiaceae bacterium
ATGATGCCGAGGACGCAGATGGCCCCGAGATCGCCGCTCTCGTTGAGGACGTAGATGATGACCGAGACGAGCTTGGGGTTGGCGGAGGTGAGGAGAATCGTCGCCGAGAGCTCGCGGATCGTGCCGACGAAGACGAAGCACCAGGCTGCCACGACGCTGGTACGCAAGAGCGGGGCAGTGATGTCCCAGAGCGTGCGGAGCCGCGAAGCGCCCATGATGCGGCCGGCGTCCTCAAGCTCGGGATGAACCCCGGAAAAGGCCGAGGACATCTGCTGGTAGCCCGCGGGGAGCTCGATCGTCAGGAACGCGATGAGGAGGATCCAGAGCGTGCCGTAGAGCTGGAATGTCGGATTTGCGTAGGAGAGGAACAGGCCGACGCCGAGGACGATGCCGGGGATGGCGACCGGCGCGGTGGCCAGCACTCCAAGAAAGCCCGAACCGCGAACGGACTTGCGGGTGACGAGATAGGACACGACGACGGCGATCACGGTGACGAAGGTTGCGGTGAGGAAGCCGAGGAGGAATGTGTTGCGAAGCGCGAGCTGCGTCGCGGAGAACTCGAACAGCACGAAGTTCCAGTGGCGGAGCGTGAGGTTCTCCCATGTCAACGCGTCGCCGACCGTCGTCGTGAACGCGGTCTTGATGATGGCGCCATAGGGAAGGATGAAGGTCAGCGACAAAACCGAAAACACGAAGATCAGCGCCGGCCACTTCCATGGACCGAGGGCCGTGACGCGCGGCGTACCGCTCTTGCCGCCGAGGACGGTGTAGCCTTTGCGGCCGAGGATCGATTTCTGCGCGCGGAGCAGGATAACGGTGAGGACGAGGAGCGGCAGGGCAGCGGCGGCGGCAAGACCGAGCCGCGGCGGAAACTGGAAGAGGCTCCAGATCTTCGTGGTGATGACGTGGAAGCCGGCGGGAAGTGCGAGGATCGCCGGCGAGCCGAACATGGTCAGCGCCTGGAGGATGGCGATCAGCGTGCCGGCCAGCATCGCCGGGAGAACCAGCGGGATGGTGATCTTGCGCAAGGTCGTCATCGACTTGCCGCCGAGGATCGAGGAAGCGTCCTCGAGGTCGGACGGGACGCGGTCGAGCGCGTTGGCGACGAGCGTGAACACGTAAGGGAAGGTGAAGCAGGCGATGGCGAAGACGAGCCCGGTGAAGGTGTAGATGTTGACGAGGTAGGCGCCGCGCTCGAGTCCGAAGATCGAGCGATAGACGATGTTCACGAGACCGCTGTTCGGCGCGGCGATGATCTCGTAGGCGATGGCGCCGAGGAAGGGCGGCGTCACGAAGGACGCCGTCACCATGATGCGGATGAGCCGGCGGCCGGGCAGATCGGTCCGCGACACGAGCCAGGCCATGGGCGTGGCGACGAGGCATGCGAGAATGCCCACGCCGAGCGCCATGCCGACGGCAAGGCCGTAGGCGCGCACGAGCGTCGGATCGGCGACGAGGGCGACGAAATTGTCGAAGGTGGCGCCGCCCCCGGCATCGCTGCGAAAGCTGTAATAGACGAGCCAGAACAGCGGGAGAATGACCAGCACGCTGAGGAGCAAAGCGAGCAGGGCGAAGGTCGGCACGGAGAAATCGATGCCGCGACGACGGCCCGACACTTCAGCGGTGTTGGTCATTGTCATTGTGCGTCAGGTCCCGAAATACTGCTCGTAGTTGGATTTGATCGTCTGGATTTCCGGCTCGAGCTTGGCCGGGTCCGACATCAGGAGCTTGATCTCCGAAAGGGGCGTGCGCCCTTCCTTCTCCTTCACGCCGGGGTGGAAGGACCTGAGGCCACCGAAGTCGCTATTGAGCTGCTGCGCTTCCAGGCTGAACAGGAACGCGTAGAAGAGCTTGGCGGCGTTCGGGTTAGGCGCCTGCTTCAACACCGCGGCGTTCCCGACGGCCAGCGGAGTGCCTTCGGCGGGGTAGACGATCTGGATCGGCACGCCTTCGTCCTGAAGCCGGAAGACGTTGTACTCATTGCCGTCGACCTGCAGCGAACGCTCGCTCTGGGCAAGCTTCTTCGGCGGCTCGGTAGACGACTGGACCTGCATCACACCCTGCGAGCCGAGCTTTTCGAAGTATTCCCAGCCGAGAAGCTGGCTGAGCGCGAAGGTCGCGGTCATCACCGTCCCGCTGTAGCCGGGATGCGCCTTGACCATCTTGTCCTTGTATTTCGGATCGAGAAGATCGGTCCATGTCTTCGGCGCGTCTGCCTCGGTGACGAGGTCCGTCCGGTAGGCGAGAACCGAAAGATGCGCGCGATAGGCGGCGAAATTGCCCTCGGGGTCGCGCTCTTCGGTCGGCCAGTTGTCGGCGACCTCCTTCGGGACCATCGGCTCGAGCCAGCCTTCGCGCTTGAAGTACTGGAAATGGACGGCGTCCGAGGTCTCGATGACGTCCGCGCCGTAGATGCCGGAGCCGTATTCCTGGCCGATGCGCTGGAACACGCGTTCCGAGCCCGCGCGCTCGACCTGGACGGCGATGCCCGGATACTTGCTCTTGAAGAGCTCGGCGAGCTTCTCTGCGACCGTCACGTCGGTCGCGGTATAGAAGATCAGCTTGCCTTCTTGCTTTGCCGCCGCTTCGAGCTCGGGCGTGATCTCGTAGGGCTCGGGCGCCTGCGCGAAGGCGGCGGGCGCCGCGGTCATTCCGGCCGCGAGCAGCGCGGCGGAGAGTGTCTTCTTCCACATTGTCGTTATTCCTCCCGTTATTGCGCGAGCGCCCGGCAGTGTTCTGGCGGAAAATTCAGCCAAACCTCTTGGCCGACCGGGATCGCGACGTTGACCGGCGCGACCGTTCGCACCGTTTCTCCGCCAGTGAGCGTGACGAGGTAGTCCCGGTGCGAGCCGAGATAGATCTGGCGCTTGACGATGCCCTTGGCGGTGTTGGTTTCGCCGGAAGGCTTCGTCTCGCTGAGGCCGATATCGTGGTGGCGGATGGAGACGGCGGTGGTGCCGGAGGTCGCGGTCTCGCCGCTGCCGCAGTGGAGGACGAGTCCTGCGTCGCACTGGACGGTCCTGTCGCCGGCGCGGGTGCCGGTCAGGATGTTGGTCCCGCCGATGAAGCGGGCGACGAACTCGGTCTCGGGCCGTTCGTAGATGTCCTCGGGGGAGCCCGCCTGCTCGATGCGCCCGTCGTTCATGACGACGATGATGTCCGCTGTCGTCATCGCCTCCGACTGGTCGTGGGTGACGTAGACGGTGGTGTAGCGGAACTCGTCGTGCAGCCTTCGGATCTCGAACCGCATCTCCTCGCGAAGGTTCGCGTCGAGGTTCGACAGCGGCTCGTCGAGGAGAAGGATCTCCGGCTTGATCACGAGGGCGCGTGCAAGTGAGACGCGCTGCTGCTGGCCACCGGAGAGTTCTCCAGGATAGCGCTCGGCCAGAGCCGAGAGCTGGGTCGCCGACAGAATCGTCTCGACGCGCGCCTTGATTTCCGGCTGCGGAAGCGAGCGAAGCTTCAGGCCGTAGGCGACGTTCTGAAACACCGTCATATGCGGCCAGAGCGCGTAGCTCTGAAAGATCATCGACATGTTCCGCCCCTCGGGGGGCACGGTCGAGGACGCCGAGGATACGGTTTGTCCGCCGACGCGGATGGTGCCGCCGTTAGCGGCGACGAAGCCGGCAATGAGGCGCAGCGTCGTCGTCTTGCCGCAGCCGGACGGCCCGAGCAGGCAGACGAGCTTGCCCTTGTCGACCGACAGATTCACGCCCTTGACGACCGTCAGAGCGCCGTAGCTCTTCGTCAGGCCGTCCAGTTCCAGGAACGACATTCCACCTCCACACGCGATTGTCGGGTTGGGCCTCAGCCGTCCCGTCGTCTTTGAGATTGACCGGAGCCTATGAATCAAATTGAAGACTGTCAACAGATTACGGTTTTCAAAGCGAACCGATGCTACGGCTTTTTTTGATCGCCGGCCCAGTGTCGGATGAGCGGCGGCGCGCATAAATTGGTGAGGATCGAGCGCGCCAGCTGGAATCCCGCGACGGCGGCCGCGAGCAGCCCCAGCGTTCCGGCCGAGGCGATCATCTCGCCGAGCCCGCCCGGTGCGACGGCAAGGATCGCCGAGACGTGATCGAGATCGCCAAGATGCTCCACGAGGGCGGTCAAGCCGATGAAAGCCACGCCGATGAGCGCGAGGCCGCAGAGGAAAGCACCGAGGGCGAGCCGCGGCAGGCGCCGCAGCCGGTCCAGCCGAAAACGCAGGCCGAGCGAGGTGCCGATGGCAATCTGCGCCGCGAAAAGGACAAGCGGCGGCACTGGCGGCAGCACGTGGCCGGCCGAGACGACGGCGACGCAGAGGAGCATCGGCACGATGATGTAGGCATTGACGATCCGCGCCCGCGTCGCGAGCCAGGCGATGGCGGCCGCGAGCAGCGCCAGAATGAGGATTTCGCCGAGGCCCTTCATTCCCGACAGGGGCTGCGGCGGCTGGCCCGCGCCTGCGACGAAGCCCAACCAGAGTGGAATGAGCAGGAGCACCATGACGACGCGCAGCGTGTGGACAAGCGCGACGGCCTGCTCGTCGGCTTTCAGCTCCTGCGCCAGCGTCGCCATCTCGGCCATGCCCGCCGGCAGGGAGCAGAGCACGGCCGTCACCCTGTCGATGCCGGCGATCCTTGCCAGCGGGATCGCAAGGGCAAGGCCTGCAAGGTTGGAGAGGACGGCAACGCAGAGCATCAGCGGCAGGAGTTCGGAAAGTGCGCCGAGGATGTCCGGCGAGAGAACCGCCCCGACCGATGCGCCGACGAAGAGCTGGCCGCCGCGCCGGACCGCCCGGCCGCCCTTGGCCGAGCCGAGAAGGTTGGCGACGAGCGTCGCCCCGCAAAGCGAGCCGAGAATGGCGGCGAGCGGCAGGTGCAGCCAGCGGAAGAGGACCGCGCCGAAGAGCGCGGCGGCGAGGGACGCGGCCCAGAGTGCCGCGGCGCGATACAAGTTTTCCCGGCCTCGCCTCGGCGCACCCGGATCGCGCACGGTCTCCGGCGGAGGGGTCAAAGCGGTCAGATCATCAAAGCCCCGCCGTTGACGTGCATCGTCTGGCCGGTGACGTAGCGCATCGACGGGCCGGCGAGCATCCGCACCGCGGCCGCGACCTCCTCCGGCGTTCCGCGCCGGCCAAGGACATTGGTGCGCGTCGCGTGATGTTTGGGCTCCTCGCCGTCGCGCTTCGTCTCGATGAGACCGGGAGCGACGCAGTTGACGGTAATGGCGTCCTTGCCGAGGTCGTGGGCGAGCGCTTTCGTGAGGCCCGCGAGCGCGGCTTTAGCCGTGATGACGTGGACGCGCCCCGCTGCGCCGCTGTGGCCCGTGAGACCGCCGATCGTGACGATCGCGGCCTGGTCGCTTGCCTTCAGCGCCGGCAGCGCCGCTTTGGTGAGAAGGAACACGCTGTCGAGGCAAAGCGCCATGACCGAGCGCCAGGTCTCGTAGGTCAGGTCCTCGATCGTCGCCTCCGGGCGGATCGCGGCGTTGGCGACGAGGATGTCGAGGGCACCGAACACGCTGGTCGCGACGTTGACGATCCGCTCCGGCACAAGCGGGTCGGAGAGGTCGCCGAGCACGACGCCGGCATGTCCGCCCGCCGCTTCCACGAGGCGCGCGGTCTCCTCCGCACCGTCCTGGTCGCGGTGGGCATGGACG
>JACMIV010000350.1 GCA_014380965.1 Rhizobiaceae bacterium
AGAGCGTACCACTTCGCTCGTTGGTCATGATGTAGACGTGCCCGGCCACGCACTGCTCCCTTCGATCGGTTCGTCATAATTCACCTGTCCTTCGGGTCGAAGGCGTCGCGCAGGCCGTCGCCGACGAAGGCTAAGGAGAGGAGCAGCGCGACGAGGACCGTACCGGGGAAGCCGAGAAGCCAGGGGAGCGTCTCCATCGTGTCGGCGCCTTCCGAGATCAGCGTGCCGAGCGAGGTCAGCGGCTCCTGCACGCCGAAGCCGAGATAGGAGAGGAAGCTCTCCGTGACGATGATCTCGGGGATGGTCAGCGTCGCGAAGATGACGACGGGTCCGACGAGATTGGGCACGATGTGGCGGCGGATGATGGTGAAGGTCGAGACGCCGGAGGCCCGCGCCGCCTCGACGAACTCGCGCTCCCTCAAGGAGAGCGTCTGGCCGCGCACGATCCGCGCCATGGTCAGCCATTCGAGAAGGCCGATGGCGGCGAAGAGGAGGTAGACGTTGCGGCCGAACATCACCATCAGGAGGATGACGAAGAGGATGTAGGGAAGCGCGTACATCACGTCGACGAAGCGCATCATCGCACTGTCGATGCGCCCGCCGAGAAAGCCCGAGACTGCGCCGTAGAGAACGCCGACGACGACCGAGACGAGCGTTGCGACGAGGGCGACGACGAGCGAGACGCGCGTGCCGTAGAGCGTCCGGGCGAGAAGGTCGCGGCCGTTCTGGTCGGTGCCGAAGTAGTGGCCGGACTCGATCGAGGGCGGCGTCCGGAAGGCGGCCCAGTCCGGCGTCTCGTAGTCGTAGGGGATGAACCAGGGACCGACGATGGCCGCCAGAACGATGAAGGCCAGGACGAAGAGCGAGCCGACGGCGGCCCAGTTGGCGAAGAGACGGCGCATGGCGTCGCGCGTCAGCGAACGCGGCTTGCCGGCGAGTGCTTCGGCCTCTACGGCGGCGAAGGGTTCGAGCGCCTCGCGCTTGGTCGCAAAGAGCGTCACCGCGTCCTCACCTTGGGATCGAGGAAGGCATAGGCGAGATCGACGAGGAGATTGAGGACGACGATGAGGAGCATGTAGAAGACGACCGTTCCAAGCACCATGCCGTAGTCCCGGTTCAGCGCCGCCTGGATGAAGTAGCGCCCGATGCCGGGAATGCCGAAGATCTCCTCGACGACGATCGAGCCGGTGAGGAGGTAGCCGGCCGCCGGACCGAGATAGGAGACGACGGGAGTGAGGGCCGGCCGCAGCGCGTGGCCGAGCACCGTGCGGCGCAGGCCGATGCCCTTGGCCTTGGCTGTGCGGATGAAGTTTGAGTTCAGGACCTCGATCATCGAGCCGCGCATCAGCCTCGAGATCCGTGCCGCATGAGGGAAGGCCAGCACCGCCATCGGCAGCACGAGATAGCGCGGCGACCCGTCGCCCCAGCCGCCGAGCGGCAGCCAGCCGAGCTGAAGGCCGAAGACGAGCTGCAGGATCGGCGCGACGAGGAAGTTCGGGACGACCAGCCCGATCATGATGAGCCCGGCGATGACGTAGTCCGGCGCCTTGTTCTGGAACAGCGCACCGAAAATGCCCGCCGCAAGCCCCACCAGAACGGCGAGCAGGAACGCGCCGCCGCCGAGGATCAGCGTATAGGGCAGGCCGATCAGGATCTGCTCCGACACGGTGAAGTCGTCCGTCGTGAAGGACGGCCCGAGATCACCCTGGAGAAGGCCGAAAATATAGGAAAGGTACTGCGAGAAGAGCGGCTGGTCGAGGTTGTAGTGCGCGCGGAGATTGTCGAGGATCGCCGGCGGCAGTGCCCGCTCCATGTCGAACGGCCCGCCGGGCGCAAGACGCAGGATGAAGAAACAGGCCGTGACGGCGACGAGGACGACGGGAATTGCCGTCAGGAGTCGATGGAAGGCAAAACGCAGCATATAATCCTTGGTCTTGTTGCGACGGCGAAGCGCTCCGCCCTTTCCAGGTGCTCACGTTCCGAGGACGAGGCTTTCACCGCTCCGCTTCGGCGTTTGCCCCTCTTGCCGACTCACTCCGCCTTGGTCATCCACCGCGTCCGGTGCTTGTCGAAGACGTTGTCCTCGAAGCCCGTGATCTTCGGCGAGACGATGTTCTCCGAGAGGTAATAGTAGATCGGGATGGCGGCGGTGTCGTCGAGGGCGATCTTTTCGGCCTCTTTCAGAACCTTGGCGCGAGCGGCCATGTCGGTCATCGACGCGGCCTCCGACAAAAGCCGGTCGTACTCGGCGTTCGACCATTTTCCGTAGTTCATCTCGATGCCGGACTTCAGGAGATTGAGGAAATTGTCCGGATCGTTGTAATCCGCGAGCCAGCCGGCACGGGCAGCCGAAAAGCTGCCCTGGCGCAGGTCGGCATAATGGACCTTGGTCTCGGCGTTCAGGAGTTCGACGTTGATCCCGAGCGGCTTCCACATCTGGGCGATCGCGACCGCGATGCGCTTGTGGTTGTCGTTGGTGTTGTAGCGCAGCGCGACGTTCAGCGGCTTGTCCGGCCCATATCCGGCCTCGGCGATGAGCGCCTTCGCCTGCTCGACCTTCTCGGGATAGGCGAGATCCTTCCAGGCGACTTCGACCGCCGGACCCTCGTAGTTGATGATGCCGGGCGGCACCCAGCCATAGGCGGGCAGCTCGCCTGTACCCAGGATCTGCGGGCCGATGACCTCGCGATTGATCGCCATCGACAGCGCCTGGCGCACCTTCGGATTGTCGAAGGGCGGCTCTGCGGAGTTCACGACGTAGTAGTAGAGGCCGGCGAACGGGGCGAGATGCGCCTGGCCGGGAAGGTTCTCCTCGATCCAGCCGATCTGGTCCTTCGGGAAGTCGGTCAGGATATCGAAATCGCCGGCCCGGTAGCGGCGGAGCGCTGCGGCCTGATCCTCGAGCGTGAAGAACTTCACGCCGTCGATGGCGAGGTCCTTCACGCCGTACCAGTCGTCGTTCTTGGCGGTGAGGACATGGCTGCCGGGGATCCATTCGACGGGCGTGTAGGGCCCGTTCGTCGCGATGGTGCCGACCTGCACCCAGGCGTCGCCCTTCTCCTCGATGAGATGCTCGGGCAGCGGATAGGCGGTGTAATGGGTTAGCGCGCCGAGGAAATAGGGTGTCGGCCGCTCCAGCGTGATCTCGAGCGTCTTCTCGTCGATCGCCTTGACGCCGAGCTGGTCGATCTCCGCGATCTTCCCGGTGTTGATCGCTTCGCCGTTCTTGATCGGATATTGCAGATAGGCATATTCCGCGGCCGTCTTCGGGTCCATCAGGCGCCGGAACGCGAAGACGAAGTCGGAAGCCTTTACCGGCTCGCCGTCCGACCATTTGGCGTCCTGGCGAAGCTTGAACGTGTAGACGAGGCCGTCGTCGGACAACGTGTGGCTTTCCGCCTGCCCGGGGATCGGCTCGGCCTTGGCGTCCTCCGTCATCAGGCCCTCGAAGATGTCGCCGGCGACGCGATCCTCCCAGTCGCCCGACATCTTGTGCGGGTCGAGCGACGTGACGTCGCCGCCGTTGTGGAGGTTGAGCTGGGCCGCCCCGGCGGCCGTGCCGAGAAGCGCAGACAACGCCACGACGCTCGCGGACAGGGTGAAGGATCTGGCGAAGAACGACATGCGTGACCTCCTCGAAACGGTGGATCGGATGGACGAAATTTCGAAATCGACGTCATCGAGCGGTCATGAACCATCCCGCATGGAGTTTTGTCCAGACGGTCAAAGGATTAAAATCGCGGCAGTGCCGCTGGCTGATCGGTTGACGGGCACTGCGTCGAAAGCACTGGCATTTCAAAGCATTCAGTGCGCTTCAAAGGACGCAAGCGGGTTTTTCCGCGTGGCCTTTCGGCTCTCTGATCGAGGCGGCGGGAGGTTCTGGAGGGACCGCACGGAGCGGACCTGCAGGCCGCCCGTGCGCGGCGCGCGTCCATGACGGAACGTCTTTCAAGGCGTGTGCATTCGGACCGCTGACGGTCCGGGTTGCGGACCCGTGAAAAGGAGAGCGTGCATGCCTTTCGTCACCACCGCCGACAAGACCGAGCTCTTCTACAACGACTGGGGCCAGGGAAAGCCGATCGTGCTCATCCACGGCTGGCCGGTCACCTCGGCCATGTGGGAATATCAGGCAGCACCGCTCGTCGAGGCGGGCTTTCGCGTCGTCGCTTACGATCGGAGGGGCTTCGGCAAGTCCTCGCAGCCGTATCACGGCTACGAGTACGACACGCTCGCCGACGACCTCGGCGCGGTCCTCGACCATCTCGATCTGGAGGACGCCGTGCTCGTCGGCTTCTCGATGGGCGGCGGCGAGGTCGCCCGCTACATGTCGCGACACAGCGGCCGGCGGGTCGGCAAGGCCGTGCTCGTCGCGGCCGTCACGCCCTTTCTTCTGAAGACCGACGACAATCCCGAGGGCGTTCCGGCCTCCGTGTTCGAGGAGATGATCGCCGGTCTCAGGAAGGACAGGCCGAACTTCCTCGCCACCTTCGCGAAGTCCTTCTTCAATGCCGGGATGCTGAACTTCCAGATTTCGAACGAGATCCTCGGCCAGTTCGTCGCCCAGGCGCTCGAAGCTTCGCCCAAGGCGACGATCGACTGCGTGAAGGCCTTCGGCACGACGGATTTCCGCGGCGACATGGCGCATTTCAAGGTGCCGACGCTGATCATCCACGGCGATGCGGACCAGACCGTTCCCCTCGACCATTCGGCAAAGCACCTTCCGGCGATGATCCCCGGCGCCGTGCTGAAGATCTACGAAGGCGCGCCGCACGCGCTCCAGTTCACGGAGAAGGACCGCCTCACGCAGGACCTCGTCGCCTTCGCGCGCTGAGACCTTGGATGTGACGCCGTGGCGGAAAAGAGATGAAAACCCGGCGCGACCGATCGCGTCGGGTTTTGCATGTCGGATTTGGACGGCTGCCCTCGGATGTGGAAGAGGTTCGGCAGTCAGGATACATCCGGCCTGATACCCTGCGGCTGCAGCCTTTAGCGCCTCGTTAATTCGCCTTAATTAGTCTCCAGTCCACGCCGGGGGTGCAAATACGGCATCCTCCCGATAGAACCGGGCACGATCCGCATCCGGCGGCCGGACCCTTCGCAGGAACCAGGACGAGACACGGTTCTGTCGGGGCGAGAGAGCCTAACACCGACGCGGGACGCCGCCGCCACGCAGGCGCCGATCTCATCCCAGGGCAAGGACGCGATGACCGCACGGCGCAAAGGCGAACGCATCGAACCAAGCTTCGGAATAAAGGACGGCGGCAGCGATGTGCGCGTGTCGGCGGACGATCTCCG
>JACMIV010000351.1 GCA_014380965.1 Rhizobiaceae bacterium
CGGTCCTGCCGAGATCGAGCATCTGCGCGATCGCGGAAGGAAGATTCGCGACGATGCCGGCGAAGATGATCAACGAGATGCCGTTGCCGATGCCCCGCGCCGTGATCTGCTCGCCGAGCCACATCAGGAACATCGTCCCGCCGGTCAGCGTGATGACGGTGGAGACGCGGAAGAACAGGCCGGGATCGCTGACGATGTTGGCGGAGGTCTCGAGGCCGGCGGCGATGCCGTAGGCCTGGACGAGGGCCAACAGAACGGTGCCGTAGCGCGTGTACTGGTTGATGACCTTGCGGCCTTGCTCTCCCTCCTTCTTCAACGCTTCGAGCGTCGGAATGACGGAGGTCATGAGCTGGATGATGATCGAGGCCGAGATGTAGGGCATGATGCCGAGCGCGAAGATCGCCATCCGCTCGACGGCACCGCCCGAGAACATGTTGAAGACGCCGAGAATGCCGTTCGCCTGGCTTTGGAAAGCTTGCGCAAGGGCGTCGGGATTGATGCCGGGCATCGGGATATACGTCCCGAGCCGGTAAACCAGAAGCGCACCCAGTGTGAACCAGATGCGCTTCTTGAGGTCCTCGGCCTTGGAGAAGGCAGAGAAATTGAGATTCGCGGCAAGTTGTTCCGCAGCCGATGCCATCGTGTGGATATCTCCGGGTTGCCGCTGGGTATACCCCTGGGGCATGGGCAGCTGGCCCCTCCCCCGAGGAAAAACGAGAGATAGGCGGGCCGATCGGCGCAATCAAGCGAGGACGGAGCGCCCTCGCCGGCGAAGATCAGGCTTCCGCAGCAACCGCAGGAAGAGCAACCGAACCGCCGGCCTTCTCGACCTTCTCGACCGCCGACTTCGAAGCACCGGCAACCGTGACGGTGATCTTCGCGGTGAGCTCGCCATCACCAAGGAGGCGCACGCCGTCCTTCGACCGACGGGCGATGCCCGCAGCCTTCAGCGCGTCGACGTCGACATCCTTCGAGGCGTCGAGCTTGCCGGCGTCGATCGCAGCCTGGATGCGGCCGACGGAGACGATGCTGAAGTCCTTGGCGAAGATATTCGTGAAGCCGCGCTTCGGAAGGCGGCGGTAGAGCGGCATCTGGCCGCCCTCGAAACCGTTGATCGCGACGCCGGACCGGGACTTCTGTCCCTTCACGCCACGTCCCGCAGTCTTGCCGGAACCCGAACCGATTCCTCGGCCCAGACGCTTGCGCGAATGGGTGGCGCCCGGAAGATCGGAGATCTCGTTGAGTTTCATGGGAAACGCTCCTTCAGATCAGGCCTCGTCCACGACGCGGACGAGATGGCTGACCTTTGCGATCATCCCGCGCACGGAAGAGGTGTCTTCCAGCGTCCGGCGACGATGCATCTTGTTGAGGCCGAGACCGACCAGCGTCGCGCGCTGATCGTCCGGACGGCGGGTCGGGCTGCCGATCTGTTCGACCGTGACTGTCTTGCCCGCGGTCTTTGCGGCTAATGTCTTCGTGTCGGCCATTGCTGGGCTCCTTCGCCAAGACGGGAGGTCGCGACGAGCGACGCTCCCTGTCCAATCAATCTTCCGCGCCGACAAGATCGCGGCGGCGGGCCTGGAGAGCCGAGTACTTGATGCCACGGCGAGCGGCGACGTCCTTCGGATGCATCGACCCTTTGAGCGCGTCGAACGTCGCGCGCACCATGTTGTAGGGGTTCGACGAACCAAGCGACTTGGCGACGACGTCATGCATGCCGACAGCCTCGAAGACCGCACGCATCGGACCGCCGGCGATGATGCCCGTGCCGGCTTCCGCCGAGCGCAGGAACACCTTGCCGGCGCCGTGGCGGCCGGCGACGTCGTGATGCAGCGTCCGGGCTTCGCGCAGCGGCACGAAGATGAGGTCGCGCTTGGCAGCTTCGGTCGCCTTGCGGATGGCTTCCGGCACTTCGCGGGCCTTGCCGTGGCCAAAGCCGACGCGGCCCTTGAGGTCGCCGACGACGACGAGCGCGGCGAAGCCGAACCGGCGTCCGCCCTTCACCACCTTGGCGACGCGGTTGATGTGGACGAGCTTGTCGACGAAACCATCGTCGCGCTCTTCCCGTGCGTTGCGATCGTTACGATCGTTACGAGGCGCCATGATCCTATCCTTATTCTTTTCCGGAGGCGCTGAGGGGATCGGCCCGCCCTACCCCTGCCCTCGACCCCGTCGTTGCAGGGTCTTGCTGGACAAAAGACGGACGGCGCCGGGCTTAGAAGTTCAGTCCAGCCTCGCGGGCGCCATCGGCAAGAGCCTTGACGCGGCCGTGATAGATGAACGAACCCCGGTCGAACACGACGTCCGTGACGCCGGCTTCCTTCGCACGCTCGGCGACGAGCTTGCCGACGGCAGCCGCGGCATCCTTGTCGGCGCCGGTCTTCAGGTCCGTGCGCAGGCCCGCATCGAGGGTCGAGGCGGCAGCCAACGTGCGGCCTTCCACATCGTCGATGACCTGCGCATAGATGTTCTTGGACGAACGATGGACCGACAGGCGCGGACGCCCGTTGGCCACCTTCTTCAATGAGCGACGGACGCGCGAAGCGCGGCGGCGCAGAGTTTCTTTCGGCGTAGCCATGATCCGTTGCCCTACTTCTTCTTGCCTTCTTTGCGGACGATCTTCTCGCCGGCATACTTCACGCCCTTGCCCTTGTAGGGCTCGGGGCCGCGGTACTCGCGGATTTCAGCGGCGACCTGGCCGACGCGCTGCTTGTCGATACCGTTGATAACGATCTCGGTCGGCTTCGGAACGGTGATCGTGATGCCTTCCGGCACCGGATAGAGCACGTCGTGGCTGAAGCCCAGGGCAAGCTGCAGGTTCTTGCCCTGGAGCGAAGCCCTGTAGCCGACGCCGGAGATTTCGAGCTTCCGCTCGAAACCCGTCTTCACGCCCGAGAGAATGTTCGCGATCATCGTGCGCGACATGCCCCACTTGGAGCGTGCCGTCTTGGTCTGGTCACGGGGATCGACGGCAATGGCGCCGCCTTCCATCTTGACCAGGACCTCGTCGTTGACGACGAACTTAAGCTCGCCCTTCGTGCCCTTCACGGACACGGTCTGGCCGTCCACCGAGGCGGTGACGCCATCCGGGATGGCGATAGGCTTCTTACCAATACGAGACATCTTGAAACCTGTCCGTTTCTACGCGTTGAGGGCTCGGCCGGTCGTCAGACGACGCGGCAGAGGATCTCGCCGCCGACGTTCTGTTCGCGAGCGTTGTGATCGGCCATCACGCCCTTCGGCGTCGACAGAACCGAGATGCCGAGGCCGTTCGCGATGTGCGGAATCGTCTTCGCCGAAACGTAGACGCGGCGGCCGGGCTTCGAGACGCGGGCGATCTCGCGGATGACCGGAGCGCCCTCGTAGTATTTCAGCTCGATCTCGAACTCGGACTTGCCGTTCTCGAGCTTGACCAGGACCTCGTCGTTGACGACGAACGAAAGTTCGCCCTTCGAGCCCTTGGCCTTCACCGTCTGGCCGTCGACCGTCGCGGTCACGCCATCGGGGATGGAAATGGGCTTCTTACCAATACGAGACATCTTGAAACCTGTCCGTTCCTGAGGCTTGAGCTCTGCCTGCGTCAGACGACGCGGCAGAGGATCTCGCCGCCGACGTTCTGTTCGCGAGC
>JACMIV010000352.1 GCA_014380965.1 Rhizobiaceae bacterium
CGAGGGCCACGGCACGTGCCGAGTGGTCGTCGCGGTCGAAGCCGATGAGGTGAAGGCGCTGGAGATCGGCGACGCTCTCCGGCAGGCCGAAACGCGCGACATAGGAGCGGTGGGCGTAGAGACGAAGGGCGAGATCGCCGATCTTGCGGGCGACGAGCCCCTCCTGCACGGGCCGTACCATCCGGACGGCGATGTCGGCCGTGCGACGCAGGAGATCGTCCGTGCGGTTGTTGAGGGCAAGTTCGATGACGATGCCGGGATGGGCATGACGCAGCGCCGTGAGGAGCGGCGGCAGGACGACGAGGCCCATGATCTCGCTCGCCGAGATGCGAACAGTGCCGCGCGGCGAGGTCGCATCGCCACCGGCCTGGGATGCCCGGACCAGCGCCGCCATCGAAACCTCCATCGCTTCGGCATGAACGGCTATCGGTCCGGCGGCCTCCGTCGGGATCAGCCCGGCGGGGGACCGCGTGAACAGCACGACGCCGAGCACTCGTTCGAATTGCTCGATGTGGCGCCCGATCGTCGGCTGCGTCAGGCCCGTCGCGCGGGCCGCGGCCGAAAGGCTCCCATGACGCAGCACGGCGAGAAAGGAGCGGACGTGGGTCCATTCGGAAAGATCGGCCATACGAAAACGTATAGCGGCTACAGGAAGTTCGGCAATGTCCGTTGATCCTTGCTGCGGGCATTCTGTCCGTGGATCGACGACCAGAAAGGCTCGCTCCCTCCCGACGACCCTCCAGCCAAGGATTTCCTCATGATCACGACCCGCTTCGCGGTTCCCCTCCCGCACGCTCCGGCACTTCCGCTGGCAAGCCTCGCCCTGCTTCAGACAGGCCTTTTCCTGATCCCGATGATCGTTCTCGGACAAGCCATCGGATGGCCCGGCAGTCTGCGCCTGCCGGCGGCCGAAGCGCTGCCTTTGATCGCGGAAAATGCGCTCGCGGTGCAGATCGGCTACTGGGCCTATCTTCTGACCTCGCTCGCCTTCCTCCCCCTCGCGCTCGCCTTCCGGTCCTTCCTCGCCGAGCGCGGTGCCGGGGGCGCGCTGTCCGATACCGCGGCAGCGCTCGGCGTCGCCGTCGCCGTGTTCAAGATGCTGGGGATCGTGCGCTGGCTGTCCGCCATGCCCTCGCTCGCCCAGCTTTATGTCGGAAACGTCGACCCCGTCGTTCGCGCGGCCGTGGAGGTCGCCTACACGGCGTTGAACGGCTATGCCGGCGCCGTCGGCGAACTCCTCGGGGTTCAGCTCGTCTCCGGCCTCTGGCTGATCTTCGCCGGACTTCTCCTCGGCCGCATCGGTGCCGCATGGACCGGCCTATCCGGCATCCTCATCGGCAGCGTTTTCCTCGCCACCTGCCTTCGCACGATCGAGCCGTCCTTCGCCGCGCTCCAGTCCGTCGCCGTACCGCTGGCGCTCGCCTGGTTCCCGGCCTTCGCTCTGGCAGTATGGAAGCGCGGCTGAGACGACTGGCATGGGCCGACCGGCGCCTGCGCCGCGCCTGCCGGCCTTAAGCAAAGCGAGAGCGGCAAACGCATCAGCGCTCGCTCGTGAAACCTTCAAAAGTTTCTTAGGAGAGGCTGGTCGGAGTGGCAGGATTCGAACCTGCGACCCCGTCGTCCCGAACGACGTGCGCTACCAGGCTGCGCTACACTCCGTGACCAGCGGAGCCGTCTATAGCCCCGGTCAAAGCGAGCCGCAAGGTCTGGCCAGAGGAATTCGGCGCTGCCCGATCAAGCGAAATCGAAGAGATCGCAGGTCAGCCGGTGCGCCGCGTGGTCGATGCGTCTTTGGTGTGGGGCATCGTAGACGACGAGGAGCCGCGGGGTCCCGCCGTCGTCGATGATCCCCATGCCTTCGGCATGATCGGCGCCTCGGATTGGCGGAAAATCAAGGACGCGGGAGACGGATCCCGCGTCGTAGAAGGGACGATCCGGGCTGTAGTCATCGATGGTGAAGACCGATTGCAACGCCTCGAGCTTGGTCGTCGCGCCAGACAGCAGCATCAGGCGTCCCTCCGACCATTTGAGCTCGCGGATGCCCTGACCGTTGAGGTCGATCACCTGGAGGCTGTAACGGCTTCCGTCGGCAAGGCGGGCGAGTTTCAGCGCGCCCTTCTTCGTCACCTCCACCTTGATCCGGACGATCACGGCGTAGCCGTTGATCACCGGACCGCGCAGCCCGAGCAGCACAGCATCGCCGAACACCGAGAGCCCCTCGATGTCGAAGCCGTTTTCTTTGGAGGGGAGGCCGACATAGGCGCCGATGATAGGGTCCTTGGCGAGCAGCTTGCGGATGACGCTGTCGGGACCCTCTCTCATCTTCAGCATCGCGGCATGTTCGCGGTGCGCTGGGGCAGAGGCTAGGATCGCCGCCTCGCTCTTCCCCATCAGGCGCTCGAGCGCGGTCAGCGCGATGCGTCCGAGAAAGCCGCGATTGGCATCCCACTTGATCCTCGCGAGATCTTCGATCCCCTCCTTGATCTTCGCCCGCTTCAGCGCGTGCGAGCCGCAGATCCAGAGATAGCCGTCCGAGACCGACAAGCCCTCTATGTCGATCTCGCCCTCCTCGCCATCGACGAGATCGAAGAGGTGGGAGAGCGCGAAGCTGCTGTGTCCGCTCGCCGTGCCTGTCGCAGGATCGTAGACGAGGCGCTCGATGGTGGCGTTCTCGTCGCAACTGCAGAAGATGGTCGTGCCCGATACGGCGATGGCCGAGACGTTGTCGTAGATCGGGTCGCTGCCCTCGTGCTGGTCGTGCGGGGCGTCGAAAACGAAGTCGACGGTCTTTTCGGGCCCACGTTCGAGCGGCAGTCCAGCAGTCGGCTTCGTCTTCGTCTTCGGAGACGTCGGCTTCGAGGGCGACGAGCGTGGCTTCGGGGTCTTGGTGGCCGGCTGATCGCTCATCGAGACATCCTTGCGATTGGTGATCCGGCTAAATGGTCGCGGTGCACGACAAGGCAAGCATTGGAGCCGGCATCGACGGATTTCAATCATCGTCGATGACGCGCGGCGAGCATCGATCCGTTGCCAGCGCGGCGTCAAGCCGCTATAGACCCCTCGCTCGGCCTTTTCGCCGATGGGGCGTCGCCAAGCGGTAAGGCAGCGGCTTTTGGTGCCGCCATTCCCAGGTTCGAATCCTGGCGCCCCAGCCAGTTCCCCTCTATCGAAGTCGGATCGAAGCGGGTCACGCTGTCGCAGCGGGACAGCATAGGTCGTGGGACATTCGCTCGGGAGGACGGACGTGAGCAGAACACGCGGAGACGACGCGTCTCGCCTCGACGATGCAGCGCGTGCGGGATGGCTCTACTACGTCGCCGGCAACACGCAGGAGGAGATCGCGGCAAAGCTCGGGATCTCCCGTCAGTCGGCGCAGCGGCTCGTTTCCCTGTCGGTCTCGGCCGGTCTCGTGAAGGTGCGGATCGATCATCCGATCGCCGTCTGCCTGGAATTGTCCAAAAGCCTCAAGGCGCGCTACGGCCTTGCGATCTGCGAAGTGGTGCCGTCGGATCCCGCATCCGTGTCGACGACGCTCGGTATCGCCGCTGCCTGCGCGACGGAAATGGAACGCTGGCTGGGGCAGAGCGAGCCGCTGGTCCTCGCCATCGGCACGGGGCGAACGCTGAAGGCGGCGGTCGCGCTTCTGCCGGGCATGAAGTGCCCGCAGCACCGCGTGGTCTCGCTGACCGGCAATATCGCTCTCGACGGATCGGCGTCGGTCTACAACGTCATCTTCACAATGGCGGACGCGGTGCAGGCGCGGCACTATCCGATGCCCCTCCCCGTCATCGTTTCGAGCCCCGAAGAGCGCGCCCTCCTCCACGAGCAGAAGGTGGTGCAGCGAACGCTGGCGCTTGCCGCCGTCGCAAAGGTCGCCTTCGTCGGCGTCGGCGAACTTGGCCGAAAAGCCCCGCTCGTCGTCGACGGCTTCATCACGGCCGCCGATCAGGCCGAACTCCACGCCGCCGGAGCTATCGGTGAAATCGTCGGATGGGCCTTCGACGAAACCGGTACGATCATCGACTGCGGCTTCAACGACCGGGTGGCGAGCGCGCCAATTCCCTCGACCAAGCACTCCGATGTCGTCGTCGTCGGCATGGGGCCCGCCAAGGCGCCGGCGATGCGGGCCGCTATGCTCGGGTTGATCGTCAATGGGCTCATCACCGACGAAGCGACGGCTCGCCTGCTTCTCTAGGGGATGACCCAATCCCGACAATTCGTACCGCCGCTGCGCAGCAGCCACGAATTGCTGCACCGCCGCACCTTATTCGTTTGACTTGGCCGAAGCTCAGTGGGAATTTGCCCTGACACTGGTCAATTGCTCATTACGATAGCTGGGAGGCTCGGTATGACCTTTATGAAAACCTTGGCGGGCGCGGTTTCGCTTCTGGCCTTCACGGCTGCAGCGAATGCGCAGACGACGTTGACGATCGGCACCGTCAACAACAACGACATGATCCGGATGCAGGGCCTGACGGCGGAGTTCAACAAGACGCATCCGGACATCACGCTGAACTGGGTGACGCTGGAGGAGAACATCCTGCGCCAGCGCGTCACGACGGACATCGCGACGTCCGGCGGCCAGTTCGACGTGATGACGATCGGCACCTACGAGGTTCCGATCTGGTCGAAGCAGGAGTGGCTCGCCCCGCTGGAAAACCTCGGGGCCGACTACGACGCCGACGACCTCATCCCGGCGATCCGCAACGCGCTCTCGACCGACGGCAAGCTCTACGCCGCGCCTTTCTATGCCGAGAGCGTCATGACGCTCTATCGCAAGGACCTCTTCGAAGCTGCCGGCATCACCATGCCGGAGGCGCCGACCTGGGACTTCATCGCGGACGCTGCTTCCAAGATCACCAACAAGGAGACCGGCGTCTACGGCATCTGCCTGCGCGGCAAGCCCGGCTGGGGCGAGAATATGGCCTTCCTCGGCCACATGGCTCGCTCCTATGGCGCAAGCTACTTCGACGCCTCCTGGAACCCTCAGTTCGAAGGCGAGGGCTGGAAGAAAGCGGTTACGCTCTACGTCGACATGATGACGAAGTACGGGCCTCCGGGCGCAGCCTCCAACGGCTTCAACGAGACGCTGTCGCTGTTCGGCGCGGGCAAGTGTGGCATGTGGATGGACGCGACCGTTGCAGCCTCCTTCGTGACCGACCCGAAGCAGAGCCAGGTGGCGGACAAGATCGGCTTCGCGCCCGCTCCCTGCGGCACCGAGAATTGCCCGAACAAGGGCGCGAACTGGCTGTGGGCCTGGTCGCTCGCCATTCCGGCAAGCTCCGAAAAGAAGGAAGCGGCCGAGACCTTCATCGGCTGGGCGACGTCCAAGGCCTATCTCGACCTTGTCGCCTCGAAGGACGGTTGGGCGAACGTGCCCCCGGGCACGCGCACCTCGCTCTACGCGAACGCCGAATACGTCAAGGCTGCGCCCTTCGCGGAGCAGACGCTGGCGGCGATCAACAATGCCGACCCGTCGATCACCGACGACAAGCCCTATGTCGGGCTCCAGTTCGCCGCGATCCCGGAATTCCAGGGCCTTGGAAC
>JACMIV010000353.1 GCA_014380965.1 Rhizobiaceae bacterium
ATGGCCCGTGCAAGCGCCACGCGCTGCTGCTGACCGCCGGACAACTGCGACGGCATGCGCGATTCGTAGCCGGACAATTGCACCACCGCCAGCATCTCCCGCGTCTTCCTTTCGCGGTCCGCGCGAGGCATTCCAGACATGCGCAGCCCAAACGCCACATTTTCCGCCACGTTCATGTGCGGGAAGAGCGCGTAGTTCTGGGAGATCATCGAGGTCGGCCGCTTCTCCGGCGGCAGGTCGCTGACGTTCCGGCCCTTGATCAGGATGTCGCCCGAGGTGATGGTCTCAAAGCCGGCGATCATGCGCAGCGTCGTCGTCTTCCCGCAGCCGGAGGGGCCGAGGAAGGCTACGAACTCGCCTTTGCCCACGGTGAGATCGAAGCCGGCGACGGCCTGCGTCCCGTCGTCGTAGACCTTGCCGACCTTTATGAGTTCGAGATCGTTGATCATGGTGGGTCTCCCGCTCGCTTCTGGTCGGCATAGGGAGCGCCGGACCGCACTCCCCATGCCGAATGCTCGACCGTCCTTACGCGTTCAGGAACTCGTCCCACTTCTGGATGAGGTAGTCGTATTCGTCCGGCCACTGGTGCCAATAGGCGACGTTGGCCGCGCGCGTTTCGAGCGAGCCGCCGTCGCGCAGATCGCCTTCCTTGATGCCGCGCTCCTCGGCGCCCTGCCACTGCGCGCCCTCGTACCAGAACGCGAACTTGGCCGGGTCCATCACGTCCTTGATGTTCGTCGAGGGCGAATAGTAGCCCTGCTCGGAGACCGTTATGCCCGGTGCGCCCGAGAGCCAGTAGTCGGCATAGGCCGCTACGGCGGCGGCGTTCGGTGTGCCCTTGATCATCGCCGGGCCGATCGCCCAGGCTCTGTAGCCTTCCTTCGGCACGGCGTATCTGCAGGTCTTGCCTTGCGCCTTCACGGCCATGACCGCCGGCTGCCACGCGTCGCAGACGACCATCTCGCCGGAGGCGAGGAGATTGACGAGCTCGCCGAAATCGCCCCAGAGCGCCCGGAACTGCCCGCCCTTCTTCTTCGACACGAGGAAGGCCGCCGCCTCGTCGATCTCGGCCTGGCTCGCATTGCCGGGGTTCTTGACCTCGCTGAGGCCGAGCGAGTTCATCGCGAGGATGGCCTGGCCGAAGGCGATCAGCGGGTCGGTGTTGAGGCCGGACTTGCCCTTCCACTTGTCGTCGAAGATCGCGGTCCAGGTGTTCGCCTCCTCCTCGGAGACGACGTCCGGGTTGTAGCCGATGGAGTCGTAATTGTAGACGGCCGGCACCATCCAGAGCCCGGTCTGGCTTTCGTCGGTCCAGATCTGGCCGACGATCTGCGCCGAACGGTCCCATTTCGGGTCCGGCGTCGTGAAGGTCTCGCGGATGTTGGCCCAGTTCTTGAGGCTCGAGGCCATGATCGGCTCGGCATGGTCGGTCATGGTGATGGCCGGCAGGCGCTCGCCGATCACCTCCCAGCAGTCGTAGTCGGTGGCGCCCGACAGGATCTTCGTCTGCGCGTCGGGGAAGGTCGCGGCCGTGCCGGTCGTCGAGCCGACGCCGGAGGCGGTCTTGAACTCCTCGAGGATGCGCTCCTGCACCGTCACCGAGAGGCCCGTCGTGCGCAGAGACTGCGAGGCGAGGTCGGTTCCTTGCGCATAGGCCGCGCGCGAGGAGAGGAAGGGCGTTCCGCCGCCGAGCGCGAGCGCCATGGCGCCGGCCGTGCCCTTCAGCATCGAGCGTCTGTCCAGTCTGGTATCGATCATCGTGAGGCTCCGTTTAAGAGGGATGATGGTTCAGGCTTCATGCGAAGGGTGTATGGGCAGGACATCCCGCGGCGAACCGCAGGCAGGCGTCAGTAGCGGCCGACGAGAAGGCCTCCGTCGACGGCGATCGTCTGGCCGGTGATGTATCTGGCCGCCGGCGAGGCGAGGAAGTGGATGACTTCGGCGATGTCCTCGGGCTCGCCGAGCCGCCCCATCGGAATGAAGGCCGCCGCCTTCTCCGCGCCCTCCGGCCCGAGCGAGTTCTTTTCGGACAGAAGCTGCGCGGTGCGGATGTAGCCGGGCGCGACGCCGTTGACGCGGATGCCGTCCTTGGCGAGCTCGACGGCGAGCCCCGCGACGAGACCGACGACGCCGGCCTTCGCCGAGGAGTAGTGGACGTGCTCGTCCCAGCCATAGGCATAGCCCATGATCGAGGAGAGGCAGACGATCGCGCCCGAGCGCCGCGCCCGCATCCCCGCAAGGGCGGGGCGGATAACGCGAAACATGCCCTTGAGGTCGATGTCGAAGGTCTCGTCCCACTTCGCGTCGGAGAGATCCGCCAGCGGCACGCGGTGGGCGATCCCGGCATTGGCGACGATGACGTCGATCCCGCCGCGGCGCGCCTCGATCTCGGCCACCAGCGCGTCGGCCTCGCTCGTCGACGTAACGTCGAGCCGCGCGAACTCGGCCGAACCGCCGGCCGATCCGATCGCCTCGACGCAGGCTTGGCCCTCCGCTTCGAGGATGTCCGTGACGACGACGTGGTCGCCGCCCGCCGCGAAGGCCATGGCCGCCCCCCTGCCGATGCCGATCGCAGCGCCGGTCACAAGGACGGTGCGGGATGCCGTCTCCGCCGTGGCCCTCGCGGTTCTCATAGCATCACGTCCCCCGAGTTCGGCCCGAGCGTCTGGCCGGCATAGATCGCAGCGTCCGCCGAGGCGAGGAAGGCGACCGTGGCGGCGACGTCCTCCGGCTCGCCGAAGCGGCCGAGCGGCGTCAACCCGAGCATCTGCTGCTGGGCCTCCTCGGGGATCGCGTCGGTGAGCTGGGTCTTGATGTAGCCGGGCGCGACGACGTTCGC
>JACMIV010000354.1 GCA_014380965.1 Rhizobiaceae bacterium
GCGAGCACGACGCCGACGATGTTCTTGCCGATGTCGTGGACGTCGCCCTTGACGGTCGCCATCAGCACCTTGCCGGCCGCCTGCCGCTCGGCGCCGCCGTTCGCGAGCTTTTCGGCCTCCATGTAGGGGAGAAGGATCGCCACCGCCTGCTTCATGACGCGTGCCGACTTCACCACCTGCGGCAGGAACATCTTGCCGGCGCCGAAGAGGTCGCCGACGACGTTCATCCCGTCCATCAGCGGCCCCTCGATGACGTGCAGCGGCCGCTCGGCCTCGAGCCTCGCCTCTTCCGTGTCGACGTCGATGAATTCGGTGATGCCGTTGACGAGAGCGTGGGCGAGGCGCTTGGCGACCGGCCAGTCGCGCCAGGCGAGATCCTGGACACGCGCCTCCTTGCCCGCAGTGCCGCGGTATCGCTCGGCGATCTCAAGCATCCGGTCCGTCGCCGTGCCGCCGCCCTTGGGCGCCCGGTTCAGCACCACGTCCTCGCAGGCCTCGCGCAGCTCGGCGTCGATCGTGTCGTAGACCGCGAGCTGTCCGGCATTGACGATGCCCATGTCCATGCCCGCCTGGATGGCGTGGTAGAGGAACACGGCGTGCATCGCCTCGCGCACCGGCTCGTTGCCGCGGAAGGAGAAGGACAGGTTCGAGACGCCGCCGGAGATATGGACATGCGGCAGCGTGTCCGTGATCTGCCGCGTCGCCTCGATGAAGTTCACGCCGTAATTGTCGTGCTCCTCGATACCGGTCGCCACCGCGAAGACGTTCGGGTCGAAGATGATGTCCTCGGGCGGAAAGCCGACCTTCTCGATCAAGAGCTTGTAGGCGCGGGTACAAATCTGAACCTTGCGCTCCAGCGTGTCGGCCTGCCCCTCCTCGTCGAAGGCCATGACGACGACGGCCGCGCCATAGGCGCGCACCAGCCTTGCGTGATGCAGAAAGGCCTCCTCGCCCTCCTTCATCGAGATCGAGTTCACGATCGACTTGCCCTGCACGCATTTCAGCCCGGCCTCGATGATCGACCACTTCGAGGAGTCGATCATGACGGGGACGCGCGCGATGTCCGGCTCGGCGGCGATGAGGTTCAGGAACTCGACCATCGCCCGCTCGGAGTCGATGAGGCCTTCGTCCATGTTGATGTCGATGACCTGCGCGCCGTTCTCGACCTGGTCGCGCGCGACGACGAGCGCGGCGTTGAAGTCGCCGACCGTGATCAGCTTCCTGAACTTCGCCGAGCCCGTCACGTTCGTGCGCTCGCCGACGTTCACGAAGGGAATGTCCTTCGTCAGCACATAGGGTTCGAGGCCCGAAAGCCGCATGACCGGCACGTGCTCAGGCAAAACGCGCGGCGGCTTGCCGGCGACGGCCTTCGCGATGGCGCGGATGTGCTCGGGCGTAGAGCCGCAGCAGCCGCCGACGATGTTGAGGAGGCCGTCCTCCGCGAACCCAGCGATCTGGGCAGCCATCTCCTCCGGGCTCTCGTCGTACTGGCCGAATTCGTTCGGAAGACCGGCGTTGGGATAGGCGCAGACGAGCGTATCCGCGACGCTCGAAATCTCCGCCAGATGCTCGCGCATCGCCGCGGCACCCAGCGCGCAGTTGAGGCCGATCGTGAAGGGCGAGGCGTGACGAACCGAGTTCCAGAACGCTGTCGGCGTTTGGCCGGAGAGGGTGCGGCCGGACAGGTCCGTGATCGTGCCGGAGATCATGACGGGCAAATCGACGCCCTTCTCAAGGAAAACCTCGTTGCAGGCGAAGATCGCCGCCTTGGCGTTCAGCGTGTCGAAGATCGTCTCGATGAGGATGAGGTCGGACCCGCCGTCGATGAGTCCACGAAGCTGCTCGGCATAGGCGATGCGCAGCTCGTCGAAGGAGGTGGCGCGGAAGCCGGGATTGTTGACGTCCGGCGAGATCGAAGCCGTGCGGTTCGTCGGCCCGAGCGCCCCCGCGACGAAGCGGCGCTTGCCGTCTTCCTGTTCCGCGCGGATGCAAGCGCGGCGCACGAGGCGTGCCCCGTCGCGGTTGAGCTCGTAGACGGCATCCTCCATGCCGTAGTCGGCCTGCGCGATCGAGGTCGAGGAGAAGGTGTTCGTCTCGATGATGTCGGCGCCCGCGATGGCGTAGGCGTAGTGGATGTCCTCGATCGCCTTCGGCTGCGTCAGGATGAGGAGATCGTTGTTGCCCTGGAGATGACAAGCGCAACCTTGAAAGCGATCGCCGCGGAAATGGTCTTCACTGAGGCCGAGACCCTGGATCTGCGTCCCCATCGCCCCGTCGAGGATGAGGATACGCTCCGCTGCAGCTCTCGTCAGAGCCTCGCGCGGGTTCGTGCGCGGAACGATTTCGGCGGCGGAGAAAAGGCGATCGGTGATATCGGTCATGGCAATCCAGCGATGGGCATCCGGGGGCGGCGGGAACAAAACCAGGGACGGGCCCAGGAACAGGCTAAGACGAGACGCGCGGTCGGACATGCATATAAACACATCCTTATATCAATATGAGCGACTTGGCGAGAGATTGTTCCCGGCGGCGCATGCGGAAAGGCATAGTCCGCGCAGGGCTTGGGAGAAAGCGTCGGCATGATCGACCGCGGCTTCTTCGACCGGCCCGCGGCGCATGTCGCTGCCGATCTGCTAGGCATGATTGTGACGGTCGAGTCTGGCGCCGGCCTCGCCGGAGGGATCGTCGTCGAGACCGAAGCCTATGATGGCACCGACCCAGCCTCTCATTCCGTCAACGGCCCGACGATCCGCAACGCGGCGATGTTCGGTCCTCCGGGTCAGGCTTATGTCTACCGCTCCTACGGCATCCACTGGTGCCTGAACTTCGTCTGCGAAGCGGAAGGTTTTGGCGCGGCCGTCCTCATACGGGCAATCGAGCCGACCATCGGCCTCGATCTCATGGCAGGACGACGGGGCCTTGCCGCGATCCAGAAGCTCGCCTCCGGGCCCGGCCGCCTTTGTCAAGCGCTCAGCATCGAGGGAGGCCACGACGGCCTTCCCCTCGACGCCCCACCGTTCCGGCTGGAGCGCGGGGCAGCGCCGCCGCTTGTCGTCACGGGACCGAGGATCGGCATCACCAAGGGCATGGTAACGCCGTGGCGTTTCGGCTGGGCGGGGTCGCGGTTCCTCAGCCGAAGGTTCGCATGACGGCCACTGCGCGGGGCGACGGTCCGGCCGTTTATCGGATGTTGAGCGCCTGGGTGATGTCGGTGTTGGTGAGCCAGCCGAGCACCGCCTCGTTGGCCTTGCCGTTTGCCGTGACGAACACGTCCTGGCAGCCCGGTACCTTCGTCATCGCAGCCAGCGCATCTGCCATGTCGGCATCGGTCCTGACGAAGGCCATCGCCGTGACCAAGGCCTCGATCGGGTTGCCGTTGATCGCCTGTTTCATGAAGTCGGAAAGCAACATCGCTCTCTCCAATTTATTCGGCAAGATCGATTTCTCGAAATTATGAATGGTGTTTGCGTGAATCATGCACTTGACGATACCCGCAGCATCGAAGATCGGGACGCGTGTCGATCCGCTTTCCGTCAACTTCAATATTTCTTCGAGCTTTACGTTCGCTTCGCTTTCACTTGATTTCAAGGCGATCGATTTAATGACGCTCCGCGGCTTCATCATCTGCCGTACCTGCGTTTGCGGCCCTTTCTGCTCGGGATGCACCTGCGCCACGAGCTCACGGACGTTTTGATTGGCGATTTCGAAGTTTTCGCGAGCAAAATAGAATGCCAGTAAAGTACCGACCCATGTACCGAAAAGCGGAACGACCACATTGAATATATCTTTGGCACCCTCGAAACTGACATCTTTTTTTGCCATTAAGACTGCCGATAGATAAAGTATCCCTCCCGCCGAAACCAAAAAGATCACGATGGCCAAAAGCCGGCGGAAAATGGCGTCTCCAAATGACTTGGCCCCGTCGGTAAATGGATACATGGTCGGATTCCGATCCAGAGGCTATAAAGCGACACAACCTTACAGCATAATTTCTGGATACAGCAACTAAAAATTGAGTTTATCTCGCCAGATTATAAGCAAGACTTCCATAAGAGCGGAGAGGTTCGTGGAGCGCCGCGTAAGAATTGCGCCACGCGTGCGACTTTTTCCGACGAACGGGTAGCGTCGTTTTTTTGCGAATGCGCGATGCGATGCTAGTGTCCGGCGCTCCGAAGCTGCCGAAAGCCCGCCCCATGTCCAACGCCCTGCCGAACTCGATCTACGCCCGCGACACGCGCTATCTCCTCCACGCCGTCACCAACGCGAGGAAGCATGAGGAGACCGGGCCGATCGTCATCGAGCGCGGCGAAGGCGTCCGAGTCTTCGACACCGAGGGCCGGGAGTATATCGAGGCGATGGCGGGGCTCTGGAGCGTCGCGGTCGGCTTCGGGGAAAAGCGCCTCGCGGACGCGGCCTACAAGCAGCTCCTCAAGCTGCCCTACTACCACTCCTTCAGTCACAAATCGAACGAGCCCGCGATCCTCTTGGCCGAGCGGCTGATCGAGATCAGCCCGGAGCGGCTGGAAAAAGTGTTCTTCACCAATTCGGGCTCCGAGGCGAACGACACCGTCGTCAAGATGGTCTGGTACCTCAACAACGCGCTCGGCCGACCGGAGAAGAAGACGTTCCTGTCGCGCATCAACGCCTATCACGGCATCACCATCGCCTCGGGATCACTGACGGGCCTGCCGACGAACCACCGCGACTTCGACCTGCCGAACATCCCGGTGAAGCACCTCACCTGCCCGCATTTCTATAGGTTCGGCCTTCCCGGCGAGACCGAGGAGGCCTTTACGGAGCGCCTTGCGGGCGAGCTCGAACAGGTGATCCTCGAGGCCGGCCCGGAGACCATCGCCGCCTTCATCGGCGAGCCGCTGATGGGCGCCGGCGGCGTGCTGCCGCCCCCCGCCGGCTACTGGCCGAAGATGCAGGAGATCTGCCGGCGGCACGACATCCTCATCGTCGCCGACGAGGTCATCAACGGCTTCGGCCGCCTTGGCACGATGTTCGCCTGCGACTATTACGGGATCGATCCGGACATCCTCGTCGTCTCCAAGCAGCTCACCTCGTCCTACCAGCCGCTCGCCGCGATCCTGATGTCGGACGCGATCTACCAGGGCATCGCCGACAACACGGCGAAGATCGGCACCTTCGGCCACGGCTTCACCGCCGGCGCCCATCCCGTGGCGACAGCCGTCGGCCTCGAAAACCTCGACATCATCGTCGAGCGCGGCCTTGTCGCGAACGCTGCCGCCATGGGCGAAATCCTCCAGCGAGAGCTGCGGAAGCGCTTTTCGGACCACCCGCTCGTCGGCGAGGTCCGCGGCGTCGGGCTGATCGCGGCGGTCGAGCTCGTGGCCGACAAGGCGACGAAAGCGAAGTTCGATCCCGTTGGGAAGGCCGGGGGCTACCTCTTCAACAAAGGTCACGAGCACGGCGTCATCATCCGCGCCATCGGCGATCAGATCGCCTTCTGCCCTCCGCTTATCATCGCCGAGGCCGAAGTGATGGACATCATCGACCGCTTCGGCCGCGCGCTCGACGACACCGCGACCTTCCTCCGCGGGGGGTGATCCGAGCGGCCGCTATCGCCGACCCTCGAGTTCTATGGCACCCCCTCTGTCCTGCCGGACATCTCCCCCGCAAGGAGGGAGATCAGCCAGTGGCCACGGCTTATGCTTTTTCGACGCTGGTGGGTCCGGTTGAAACGACGACGTTCCGATCTCCACCCTTGAGGGGGAGATGTCCGGCAGGACAGAGGGGGGTTGCGACAGGGTGCTACGGTCTAAGGTCGAGGCGCTTGGCAGACTCAAACACCGCCACGCCAGACGTCTCGAAACGCTTAGCCGCCTTGATTTCGGCCCGATGCGCTGGTCGAGAGGAGCCTCGCCCGTCGCCCGGTCCCGGGAACGGGATCAGCCGAGGGGTGTGCCGCCATGCAAGTCAGAGCCTGTCAGATCGGTGGAGAGATCGGCGATGCCGCGGCCCGGATGGCGGCGATCCGCTGGCTGGTGATCGACGCCGCATCGGATGGGGCCGACGTCGTGGTCTTTCCGGAGCTTGCGCTGTCGGGTTATGGCGCGGACGAGGCGATCCGGACCGGCGCCGAAGACGTGAGGGGAGCGGCGGTCCGCGAAATCCAGCGCCTCGCCGACGAGAACCTTATATCCGTCGTCCTCGGCATGGCGATAGCCGACGAGAATCGGCTCCTCAACGCCGCGCTCGTGGCGATGCCGGGCCGGGCGCCGATCGTCTATGCCAAGCAGCATCTCTACGAGGCCTACGAGAAGGCGCTCTTCGCCCCGGGCAGCGCGGCCTCGCCGATCTTCGAGATCGCCGGCATGAAGGCGGGCGTCCTCGTCTGTTTCGACGTCGAATTTCCCGAACGGGTGCGCGAGCTCGCCCATGCCGGGGCCGAGGTCGTCTTCGTGCCGACGGCGCTGCCGAAGAGTCCCACCGCGCGGTTCATCGCCGAGACGGTCGTGCCGGTGCGCGCCTTCGAGAACCAGATCTTCATCGTCTATGTCGACCATGTCGGCAGCGACGAGCGCTTCACCTATCAGGGCCTCTCCTGCATCGCCGCCCCCGACGGCAGCCGCCTCACCTATGCCCCCGACGACGCCCCGGACATGCTGAGCGCGACGCTCGATCTCGCCGACTACGAAGAAAGCCGCCGCGCCAACCCCTATCTCGGCGAGCTCGCGCTGCACCGGCGCGGCTGAGCGCATGCCGCAGAAGGGACCGCGCGGCAGGTCAGCCGCGAGCCTCCAGCAACCGCACCGCGCTCGCGACCCCGTCGATGACCGGCAGGCCGAAGCGGACGGAATAGGCGGCGGCAAGGTTCGCCATGCCGGCGCAGCCGAGCACGATCGCGTCCGGCCGATCCTCGGCGATGGCGCGGGCGATCTCGGCGGCGACGATCTCCTGCGCGGCACCCCCCTCCTCCTCGAGCGCCAGCACCGCGATCTCGGAGGCGCGGACCCTGGCGCAGGCGTCGGCAAATCCGTAGGCCTCGATGTTGCCGACGATGACGGGGATCGAGACGGCGAGCGTCGTGACGACTGAGAAGCGGCGGCCGCCCTCCATCGCTTTGACGAAGGCGGCCTCTCCGATGCCGTGGACGGGCCTGTCCGTCAGCGCCCGCGCTTCGGCAAGGCCCGTGTCGTCGAAGCAGGCGATGACGAAGGCGTCCATTTCGCGGTCATGCACTGAAACGAGGGCGAGCACGCCGGGGACGGCGGCGATGCCGTCCGCCTCGCCCTGGATCGATGCGGGGCCGCTTGAGGAGGTCAGCGCGACGATCTCGGTGCCGGGTCTCGCAGCCTCCCGTGCGGCGGCGGCGATCTTTTCGGTCATCGACGCGGTCGAGTTCGGATTGATGAAGCAGATGCGCATGCGGACGGGCTCTGGCCTTGATGGTGTTACGCTGTCGGCCCGAAACTGGCCGCCGAGTTACGTGGCCCCCCCTCTGGCCTGCCGGCCATCTTCCCCTCAAGGGTGGAGATCGGCTCATCGTCGAGGCTGCTGCTCCTTCAACGCTCAATGGTCCGGTCGAAGAGGCTGACGTTCCGACTTCCACCCTTGAGGGGGAGATGCCCGGCAGGGCAGAGGGGGGTTGCCGAGGGCGCAGCAGAAGAGAGAAGGCATGAGGTTTCACACCGTTCCCTTGCCCGCATCGGACGTGCCGCGGGTCCGCCGGCGGCGCAGGAGAAGTCCGGTGCCGAGCGTCGCGCCGATCACGAGGAAGGAGATCGCTGTGGTCACCGTGCCGAGCGCGTAGATCGCCGGGGTCGTCACGGTCGTCGTCAGGCCCTGGAGTTCGAGCGGGAGGGTGTTCGGACCGCCGATCGCCTGGCTCGACCGGGCGATCTCGTCCCAGGAGAGGGTGAAGCCAAAGAGGGCGACGCCGACGAGATAAGGCGAGATGATCGGCAGCACGACATGGCGGAAGGTCTGCCAGGGCGTCGCCCCGAGATCGCGCGCGGCCTCCTCATACGCGGGATTGAAGCGGTTGAAGACGACGAACATGATCAGCATGCCGAAGGGCAGCGTCCAGGTAAGGTGGGCGCCGAGCGCCGAGGTCGAGAGGCCCATCGCCGACTGGAAGCTGGGGCCGAAAATGCCGGTCGACTTTATGAAGCCGTCGAGGATGCGGAACTCCAGCGCGATGCCGAGCGAGACGACGATCGAGGGCATGATGAGGCGTGCGATCGCGAGATAGAAGAGCAGCGTCGAGCCGACGAAGCGCCGGCGGAAGGCAAGGCCCGCGAGCACCGAGATGACGACCGTCAGAAGCGTCACCACGAGGCCGAGCTTGAAGGACCGGGCGAAGGCGGCCCAGAC
>JACMIV010000355.1 GCA_014380965.1 Rhizobiaceae bacterium
AATCATCAAAACACCCAGCACATACATACCAAACACCCCGCATGGCTCATCCCAGGCGGGGCGTTCGCGCGTCCAAAACCGCACCGAAAAACGCCCTCAGGGCGTCGCTGTCCCGCAAAGATGGCGGTAGAGGCGCCAGGTTCCGTGGCCGAGTATCGGAAGCACCACGGCCAGGCCGACGAAGAGCGGGGCGCTGCCGAGAATGAGGGCGGCGGCAACGAGGAAGCCCCAGAAAAGCACGGGGGCCTTGTTCAGCCAGCAGGCGCGGATAGAGGTGCGGATCGCCGTGAGTGCGCCGACGTTGCGGTCGAGAACAAGCGGTAACGACACGAGACTGACGGCCAGAGCAGCGACGGCGAAAAGAAAGCCGATGGCGTGGCCGAGCAAGAGCAGCGTCCAGCCGGCCGGTGTCGTCAGCACGTCACGGGCGAGATCGACGATCGAGCCGTGCCGCGCTGCCGGGAAAAGCTCCCCGTAGAGCGCCTGGGCTGCGAACAGCCAGCCGACGAAAAGAGCCAGCAGCAGCAATCCGATCCAGATCACGGACCCCAGCGCCGGTGAGCGGAAGACCGTAAAAGCGTCGGACAGCTTGGGAACGATGCCCTCTTCACGGCGGCGGCTGATCTCGTAGAGCCCTACCGCTGCCATGGGTCCCAGCAGCGCAAAGCCCGCGACGAGCGGGAAAAGCAGCGGCAGGGCATCACCGCCCGACGTCCAGACGCCGATGACGAGGCCCATGACGGGATAGACGATGCACAGAAAAACATAGTGTGTCGGCTGAACGAGAAAGTCGTCGACGCCGCCGCGCAGAGACTGCCAGACATCACCGACGCCGATGCGGTGGATCGCGATCGGTCTTTGTTCCATCCGCGATGCCGGGCGCAGGCCGGCTTTCTCGCCGGGGTACTCAACGGTCCGAATGCTCATGCTCACCCTCCACCTTCGTTGGCTCCGGTGACGGCAGTTGCAGCTTTGCCGCTCAGATCACGCGGGGCCGTTGCTGAGTTGATCGAATAAAGCGTTTTAGAGGACGTCGGGGACCGGAGGCCTGTTGGCTACCGCTATGGGACGCCATTGTCGGCTCCAAATGGAGCATGCCGGGGATCTCCGGCGCAAATTCAATGTCTCGAAAGGTCGGGCTATGCGACGCGGCTACAGGCGAGCGTCAGCCCGGCGTTTCCTTTCCGCGGCCGTGCAGGCTCAGACTGCCGCCGTGACGAGAACAATGCCGTCGGTGCGAAATCGTTCCAGCAGGGAGAACAGAAGCGCGCTGCGCGTCCCGTAGACGTCGCGGGGGCTCGAGACGAAGGCAAAGGAGTTGAAGCGGACGGCGCCGCCATCAATCCCGTCGATGAAGACGGACGGGCTCGGCTCGCGCAGGACGGCGGGATGCTCGCCGTAAAGGTCGAGGAGACCCTTGCGGACGGCCGCGGGATCGACCTCGAGCGACGCGGTAAAGGCGATCTGGATACGGCCGAGGGGGTTGGCGAGCGTCATGTTGCGGATCGTCTTGGTGATCAGTTCCGAGTTCGGGACGATGAGCGTCGATCGATCGGCGATCTGGATCTCGGTCGAGCGCACGCTGATGCGCTTGACGTCGCCTTCGTCGGCTCCGATGCGGACTGTGTCGCCGATCTTCACGGGTCGTTCGGCGAGGAGGATCAGTCCGGAGATGAAGTTCTGGGTGATCGCCTGGAGGCCGAAGCCGATGCCGACCGAAAGCGCGGAGACGACGAGCGCAATACGCTCGGCGCCGATGCCGAGCGAGTTGATGGCCCAGAACACGGCGATGATGATTCCGGCATAGCTGACAATGGTGACGACCGAGTTGCGTGCGCCGGGATCGAGCTCCGTCGTCGGCAGATAGGTGTCGTTCAGCCAATGCCGGAGGAAGCGCATGATCGCGATGCCGACGACGAGCGCCAGCGCCGCCTTCAAGATCGCGCCTGGAACGATGGTGATGCCGCCAAAGGAAAGGGCCGAGGCGGCAGCGAACTGGTAGAAGAGGGAACTTGCGCCCGGCCCGAAAGGCGCCGTGACGACGATGACGGCAAGGAAAGCGACGCCGAGGCGCAGCAATGCGGACACGATCACGCCGGCCTGGGCGATCTGGCTCCTGCGGATACCGAGACGCTGGTGAAGATAGCGGCCGAAGCGGCCCTCGCCCGAGAGGAAGGTCGTCGCCAGATCGTCGGCGACGACGAGGAGGAGATAGGCGGATGCCGCAACGATGGCGATCCAGATCGTCTGCCGTCCGATGAAGAGCGCGATGTTGACGTAGCCCTGCAGGCCGGCAACGAGTGCCACCGCAACGCTTATCCACGCGAGCATGGTCGCGACCGTCGTCAACGTCCTCGTGAGGCTCGGCTTGTCGTCCGACTCGCTGGTTTCTGCCCGGCGCAGACGCTGGAGCGTAAGGAGGACGGCGACGATGAGCGCGACGTAGGTGAACGCGACGGCATAGTTGATCGCGATCGTTCCGGCAGGCCCGATGCCGACGACCTTGCCGCCTTCGCTGAGGGTGACGGCCGTGAAGGTCAAGGCGGCGACGAGGCCCGGATAGGAACGCAAGCGCCGCGCGGCCGCCTCGCTGAGCGGGATGAGCCGCCAGGACGCCTGTCCGACGAGGAGAAGGCCTGCGCCGAGCGAGACGACATAGGAGCCGACGCAGGCCGTCAGCGTCATGACCGCGGCGAGGGTCTCCATATTGTAGGACAGGGCGCCCGCCCAAAGCAGGCCGAACAGCAAGGACAGGAAGGCGAAGGTCGAAGAGGCGGTCCCGACGAGGACGAACCAGAAGGCGAGAGCCGAGCGGCGCGCCCGCGAGCCCGGCACCTGTTCGATGGCGAAGCGGCGGCCGATCTGCCGCAGATGCCGCCTGACGGGAAAGAGGAGGGCGAGCGCGACCACAACGCCCGTCCCGACGATCGCAATGCCCGGCCATGCAAGGCCACGCGCGAGATTGGACAGCGCTTCCTCTGCGAAGGACAGGATGCGGGCGCTGTCGTCGGAAAAGCTCTTCGCCACCTCCATCCAGAGCGTGGGCGACAGCGGACCGGCGACTTTCTGGAGAATGTTTCGGTTGAAGGCCTCCGTGATCTCGCGGATGAGCCGTTCGGTCGTCTGGCGCGCGTCGGCGGAGAGAATTCGGCCGCGCTTGATCGCCGAATCGATCTCGCTGCGCTCGGCATCGAGACGGCTGCGCTGCGCCTTCACGTCGGGCGCCTCGTTCTGGCTCACCTCTCCGAGCTCGGCGATTCGCGCGTCCAGCCCCTCGAGCCGCGGCACGAGCTGCGCGACGGCCTCGTCGGCGCGAATTTCCACCTGCAGCGCCCTGTCCCGGAGGCCGGCGGCGATCGACTCGTCGCGCGGCTCGGCATCGGCCTGCCGGACGATGGCGCCGAGTTCCCCGGCTCCAGCGTCTAGAACAGCGATCGGATCGGAGGCAGCCGTCGCCGCCGGCGAAGGCTCCTGGGCACCGGCATCCGCTCCGAACAGCATGACGAGGAGAAGGGCGAGGAAGAGGCAAAGGCCGTTCGCGCGCGGGGAGCGGAAGGAGAAGGAGGTCATCGGGCCTGTGGGTGCGTCGCGTTCGAGGGGGGCGCCCGCTCGCCCGACGGTGACCGCCGAGCTGCCCGTCGCGCCCGGCAGCAGGACCCTATAACGCTCTAAAACCGGCGACAACGCGGCAGGCGGAACGACCGTTAGGCGAGGGTGTAGAGCTCGCGCGCCGACCCCGACAGGTTTCGGCCCCGCTCGTCTCTTGGAAGATGCACGATCGCCTCGCCCGGCGTCGCGGGGGCGACCGTCTGGCTCCCCCGGCTCCGATCGGCGCCTCCGGACGACCCGTAGAGCAGCCGCGCGGGGCCGAAGATTGCCGGCGCCTCTGCCAAGGCCGCCTGCGTCGGACCACCTTCGTCGTCGTCCTCCTGCAAAGAGCCCTCGGGCAGCCTGCACCAGACATGGCCCCATTCGGCTGCGAAGGGACGCAAGGGGCTGATCGCCCGACCCGTCGTGGACATGCCGTAGGTCGCGGGCGTGCAGGCGTTCCAGAACGCTGCATCCAGGGAGTGGATGACGAAGCGCAGCGAAGGGAAGGCGCCGACGGTATTTAGGGCGGCCGAAAGATTGCCCTCGGTGAGCGGCAGGTGCAGGACGAGACCATGGGCCGCGACGGCGTCGATGCCCCGCCGGACGTCGCTCCGCATCAGCCAGTGGCCATCGTCCGTCTCGTCCGTGCCAGGCGAGATGCCGACGAGCGCTGTCCCCTCCGGTCCCTCGCGAAGGGCCGCGATCGTTCCGAAGACGTCGCGAGCCGAAAGGTCCACCCAGCCGACGAGCCCGGCCACGAGATCGAGTCGTGCCGCCGGAGCGAGCGAGAGCTGAGTCTCCTTCATGCTCGGACGCTGCTGGACGAGGATCGTCGCGGCGATGCCCGAGGCTTCGAGGGTCTGGCGCAGCGTTGCCGGATCGATGTCGCCCATCGCCTGTCCCGGGATGGCCGGCTCTCGGGCGGAACGCCCGGTTCGCAGCGGCGGCACGAGGCGGTGGGCGTCGATCACCTCCACACCTTATCCGCCGTCAGCCCCATGCCACTCCGCTCCCTTCGCTGCTCCGTCGCGAGGATTCCGCTTGCTCGTCCACGCCGCGCCGACCCGCGGTGGACATGCGCTTCAGCGGCGTGTCTGCTTCGATCAGACCCGCGGCAGGAAACGTCGTCATCGAGCGGAAAATCGATTTCAGTCGATGCTGGCGAAGTACTGGTATTCCGGTATACGAGTTGCAAGTCTGAACTGTCGATGCGACTCAGTGAGCTCGCGGCGAGTGATCGTCGCGACGATCGCGCCTTCCAACTGACGCTTTCGTGCAGTCCCGGCGCCGGGCGCCTCGTCATCGTTTGTCCCGCGCGTCTCACGAAGACCGGAAGACCCTGATGCCCAACGTCGCCAACGAACCCGCGCCGCTCGACCGATCCGCAATTCTTCCTCCGACGAACTTCCAGCTCGACCGCCGCCTCTCCGTTGCCGAACAGGTGTACCGCCTCCTCCGCCACGAGATCGTCATGCTGCATTTCCTGCCGGGCGCCTCGATCAGCGAGAGCACGCTCTGCCGAAAGTTCGGCGTCTCGCGCACGCCGATCCGCGCGGCGATCCAGCTCCTCGTCGAAGAGGGCCTCGTCGACGTCTTTCCCAACCAGGGCAGCTTCGTCGCGCCTATCCGTCTCACGGCGCTGCAGGACAGTCAGTTCGTGCGCCTCGCGGTCGAGGTCGCGCTCCTGAAGGACGTCGCGGGCCATTGGTCGCCTGAGCACTCGGCGACCGCGCGGGAGAGCGTCGCCCGGCAGCGGGTGGCGATCGCGGCCGACGACGTGGATGCCTGCCAGCTCGAGGACGAACGCTTCCACCGTCTCCTGTCGGTCTTCGCCGAGCGGCCGGGAGTCTGGCCGACGATCGTCAGCACCACCACGCGTCTTGCGAGGTTCATGCGGCTTTGTGGAACACCGGATCGCCGGCCCGTTGCAGCCGCCGAGCACGAGGCCGTCGTCGATGCACTCGACCGGAGCGATCTTCCCGGCGCGGAGGCCGCTCTCGCCTTCCACATCGGCCGGAACTTCGAGCTGGTCGATACGATGAAACAGCGGTTCGAGAGCTATTTCGTGGATTGAGTTTCCGGGGGCCTGCCATCATCGATGGACAGGTCCCTTGCCACCCGTCCACTTTTTCCCGCTCAGCGCGGCCTGGGCTTGACGGCAGAACGCACGAGGTCGGCGATGCCGGCGTCGATCTCGGCGCGCTTGCGCCGTTGCTTCTCCAGCGGATCCGGCCGCGCCAAGACCTTGGCCGCTTCCTTGCGGGCGGGAGCAGGAGGGCGTTCGACTTTCGGCTGGCCGGCCTCGTGCCAGACGCGGAACGCATCCGCATCGAAGAGCCAGCCAGTCTTGTCCTTCGGCTGGAAGGCTCCGGGAACGAGACCTGCGGCTGCCATCTTGGTCCAATGGCGGGACGTCTCGCCGAAATCCTCCGCGATGTTCCGCGCCGTCAGATGCTTGGCCAAGCGTGTGCTCCCGATGATGTCGCCTCGTTCATTCCAGAACGCGCGCCTCGGAGGCGAGCATGATCGGGATGCCGTCGCGGATGGGAAAGGCGAGGCGGGCAGCTGTCGACACGAGTTCGTCGCGCTCGCCGTCGTAGACGAGGGTCGTTTTCGTGAGCGGACAGACGAGAAGCTCGAGAAGCTTCGGGTCGGGTCGGCGTGGCGTCTGCTCGGGAGGGGGAGAGGGCATCACGCGACATTAGCCGAAAGGAAGACGCTGCGGAACCGCAATATGCATCACCGGCTCCTGCGCGAGGGTCCGGACGCATCAAGAGGGCTGCGTCCGAGCAAGGTCAGGCCTCCGGTATGATGCAGGCCTGTCTATTGCAGGGTGCGAGGGCCGCCGTCTTCCGAGCCCTCGCGCACGACCGCCATCTCGGTGATGGCGATCAGTGTCTCGGCGCGGGTCTTGAGGTCGGGCGCTTCGAGCAAGGCCTGCTTCTCGGCGGCGCCGTACGGAGACATCATGCAGAGCGCGTTGACGAGCGTCTCGTTCGAGGCCTTGGTGACGCTCTCCCAGTCCGCCTCGAGCTGGTTGGCGTCGAGATAGAGGCGAAACGCCTTCAGGAGACCGTCTCGATCGACCTCCGCCGCCCCATTGCCGAGATCGAGATCGGCGACGAAGGCGGCTATCCGGCACGACCGGTACGGCGCCCTGGCCGCCAGCTCCTCGATCACTCGGAAACGGGCGATTCCGTGAAGATTGACGATGTACCGGCCGTCTCCAGTCTCCGTCAGCGAGGTGATGCGGCCGATGCATCCGACTTGGCAGAGCTCGGTGTCGCCATTGTCCTTCCGGCCGCCGTCGAGCCGCGGCTGGATCATGCCGATGACGCGGCCCGAGCGGATCGCGTCGTCGATCATCTGGAGATAGCGCGGCTCGAAGATGTTGAGCGGCATCTGCCCGCCTGGCAAGAGGAGAGCGCCGACCAACGGAAAAAGCCCCACCGTCTCCGGGAGGTCGGTCTCACTGCGATAATTGACGTTTCCTGCCTGGACCAAAGCGGCCTCCCCGTTCCCAAGAAGATTTGGAGCCGCATGCGGCGAACTCAAGCCCCGATCGCCGCTGGCAGGACGACGCAGGCACGGGCGGGCGCTTTCGTCGCGGCTGCCGGCTTCAGGAGAACAGCAGCGTCGACAACTTGCGGCGGGCATCCTTGGTGGCGGGATCGCCGCCGCCCCAGACCTCGAAGAACTCGAGCAGCTTCTTGCGCGCGCCGTCCTCGTTCCACTCGCGCGAGCGGCGCACGATGTCGAGGAGGCCGTCGGCCGCCGCCGCGCGATCGCCCTTGGCCTGCGCGATGAGGGCAAGGTCGAAGCGCGCCTGATGGTCGTCCTCGTCCGCGTCGAGCCTTGCAAGAAGCGCACGCTCGTCGCCGAGGGCCGCGATCTCCTCGGCAAGCTTCAGCTTCGTGCGCACGACCTGGAGGGTCGGATCGTCGGCCTTGGCCGCGGGCACATGATCGAGGACGGCGCGCGCACGCGCCGCGTCGCCCATCGCCAGATAGCATTCGGCAAGACCGGCGATCGCGGGCAAGCTCTCGGCGTCGTGCTGGAGCACGGCGGCGAAGACCTCCGCGGCTTCGCCGGCGTCTCCCGCGGCCAGAAGGTCGCTCGCCTCGCCGAGCGCTGCGGCGACGG
>JACMIV010000356.1 GCA_014380965.1 Rhizobiaceae bacterium
CGTATTTGTAGATCTGCATGTTGTCGGCGTTCTTCACGAGCGTGTCGAACTTGATGCCGAGCTCGTGCTGGGCGGCCGCCACCTCGTGATGATGCTTCTCGACCTTGACGCCCATCTCGGCCATCACGGTCAGCATCTCGGAGCGGATGTCCTGGCAGGAATCGATCGGCGGAACCGGGAAGTAGCCGCCCTTGACGCGCGGACGGTGGCCGAGATTGCCGGTCTCGTACTCGGCATCGTCGTTCGAGGGAAGTTCCGTCGAATCGAGCTTGAAGCCGGTGTTGTACGGGTCGGCCTTGTAGCGCACGTCGTCGAAGATGAAGAACTCCGCCTCGGGCCCGAAATAGGCGGCGTCGCCGACGCCTGACTGTTGCAGATAGGCCTCGGCCTTCTTCGCGGTGCCGCGCGGGTCGCGATTGTAGGATTCGCCGGAGACGGGATCGAGGATGTCGCAGAGGATGACCATGGTCGACTGCGCGAAGAACGGATCCATGTGGACCGTCTCGGGATCTGGCATCAGCACCATGTCGGATTCGTTGATCGCCTTCCAGCCGGCGATGGACGAGCCGTCGAACATCGTGCCTTCGGAGAAGATGTCCTCGTCGATCAGCGTCTGATCGAAGGTGACGTGCTGCATCTTGCCTTTGGGGTCGGTGAAGCGAAGGTCGACGAACTTCACGTCGTTGTCCTTGATCTGCTTCAGAATGTCGTTGGCCGTCGTCATATGGCGGTCCTCCTCGTTGAACGTCTGATGTTTGGGATTTGTAAGCCGGGGCAGGGGCGCTTAGATCGCGTCGTTGCCGGCTTCGCCGGTCCGGATGCGGATCGCTTCCTCGATATTGGAGACGAAGATCTTGCCGTCGCCAATGCGGCCGGTCTGCGCGGCCTTGCGGATGGCTTCGACGGCTGCGGCGACGCCTTCGTCGGCGAGCACGATCTCGACCTTCACCTTGGGAAGGAAGTCGACGACATATTCGGCCCCGCGATAGAGCTCGGTATGTCCCTTCTGGCGCCCGAAGCCCTTCGCCTCGGTGACGGTGATGCCCTGGAGGCCGACCTCCTGCAGAGCTTCCTTCACCTCGTCGAGCTTGAACGGCTTGATGATCGCCTCAACCTTTTTCATCGACAATCCTTTTCGACGGTTGTCCGCCCCCCAGGGGTCAGCCTGTCGGCGCGAAGATGCAAAAGCCGGAGGCCTCGCCCGTCCCGACACCGGCAGCCCAGCGTGCGCGACAGGGATAGGCGTTTGCGGGGATTCGGGCAACGGGCCTTTCCCGAGGCTCGTGTCACCACATGTGAAGCCGCAGCGCCCCGTCCAGTGCGCTCTGAGACAAATCGCCTGCCGACCCTCGAAAAAAGCGAAAGACGGGAAACGCACCATGAAGACGCCGATGGATCTGGCTCTTGTCACACCGACTGACATGGCCGAGGCCGACCGTCTGACGATCGAGGCAGGGACGAGCGGTGAAGTTCTCATGGAACGGGCGGGCGAGGCCGTTGCGGCCGAGGCGATGGCGATGCTGGGGCACCGACGGCGCGTCGCTGTCCTTGTCGGTCCCGGTCACAACGGCGGCGATGGTTTCGTCGCTGCACGACGGCTCGCCGAGGAGGGCTGCGACGTGCGGGTCTTCTCCGTCGATCCGAAGAGGCCGCCGCGTGGCGACGCTGCGGGTGCGGCGGTCCGGTGGAGCGGGCCGGTCCTCGATCTCGCGCGCTACGATCCGGCCGAGGCAGACCTCGTGGTGGACGCGCTGTTCGGGGCCGGCCTCGACCGCAGGATCGAAGGCGCGGCCGCGGCCGCCATGGAGCGGACGCGGGACGCGGGCGTCGCCGTCCTTTCGGTCGACTTGCCGAGCGGCGTGTCGGGAGAGACGGGCGCCATTCTCGGAACCGCCTTCGCGGCGACCGCGACCGTGACCTTTTTCCGGCGCAAGCCCGGTCATCTGCTCCAGCCCGGCCGCTGGCTGTGCGGCCGGGTTTCCGTGGCCGACATCGGCATTGCGGATGGCGTGCTGGACGCCATCGCACCGAAGGCCTTCGCCAATGGCCCCGCGCTCTGGCCGGCGGCCTTTCGAGCCCCGGCGGCGGAGGGGCACAAATACGCCCGCGGCCACGCCGTC
>JACMIV010000357.1 GCA_014380965.1 Rhizobiaceae bacterium
ATGGCGACGAAGGCGGATGCCCTCCTCAGCACCTATCGCGAGAAGCGGGACTTCGCGCGGACCTCGGAGCCGTCGGGGACCCTCGCCGGAGCGGCCGGAAGCGGCCTTGCCTTCGTCGTCCAGAAACACGACGCGACGCGTCTCCACTATGATTTTCGGGTGGAGTGGGAAGGCGTTCTCAAGAGCTGGGCGGTGACGCGCGGGCCGAGCCTCGATCCCGCGGACAAGCGGCTTGCCGTTCGGACTGAGGACCACCCGCTCGACTACGGCGACTTCGAGGGCACGATCCCGAAGGGTGCCTATGGCGGCGGCACCGTCATGCTCTGGGACCGCGGCACCTGGGAGCCGCACGGCGACGCCGAGGCGGGGCTGGCCGCAGGGAACCTGAAGATGGTCCTCCACGGCGAGAGGATGACGGGGCGCTGGGCGCTGATCCGGATGAAGCCTCGCGCCAAGGAGAAGCGCGAGAATTGGCTGCTGATCAAAGAGAAGGACGAGATCGCCGATCCCGACCGGGATATCCTAGCGACCGATTGCAGTGTGAAGACGGGTCGGCCGATGGCGGCGATCGCAGAGGGCGACGAGGAATGGACGAGGGCGACCATCCCGCCCTCCGCAAAGGACAAGGCGCGCTCCGCTCCGAAGGCCGAGCCGAAATCAAAGACCCGGAGCGCCAAGGCAAAGACCGCTGGGGCATCGACCCAACCACCGGCGTTCCGACCCCTCCAACTGGCGACGCTCGTCTCAGAAGCGCCGGCAGGACCGGGATGGCTTCACGAGATGAAGTATGACGGCTACCGGGTCGAGATCGCCGTGGGTGGCGGTCGGACACGGCTGTTCACCCGCACCGGGCTCGACTGGACCGATCGCTTCGCCGCCCTGCTTCCAGCTGTTGCCGCGCTCCGCTGCGACAGCGCGCTGATCGATGGCGAGGTCGTCGCCTTCGACGGGGACGGCAAGACTGACTTCTCGGAACTCCAGAAGCGGCTGAAGGACGGCGGCGATCTCGCCTGCCTCTGCTTCGACATTCTCGCCCTCGACGGCACCGACCTTGCCATGGAACCGCTCCACAAGCGCAAGGTGATCCTGAAGGCATTGCTCGATGGCCAGGACGGCAAGAAGGGCGAATCGCTCCTCCTCTACAGCGACCATGTCCGCGGGAACGGTCCGGCCATGGTCGAGCAGATCCGTCAGGCGGGTCTCGAAGGCATCGTTTCGAAGAAGGCAGATGCGCCCTACCGCAGCGGTCGCGGAAAGGATTGGCTCAAGACGAAATGCACGCGGCGGCAGGAATTCGTCATCGGCGGGTTCTCGCCCTCGGCGAAGAAGGGCCGCGCGTTCTCATCAATCCTCGTCGGCGTTCGCGAAGGCGGAGAGCTGCGCTATCGCGGGCGCGTCGGCTCGGGTTTCGACGACGACACCCTGCGGGTCCTGAAGGAAAAGTTCTCCCTCATGGCTGGGAAGGCATCGCCCTTCTCGGACCTTCCTGCCGCGATCGCCCGCACGTCGCGCTTTCTCGAACCGACTCTCGTCGCGGAGGTCGATTTCGCGGAAATGACCGCCGACGGCCATGTCCGCCATGGTGTCTTCAAAGGCCTGCGAGAAGACAAGCCGCCGGCAGACATCGTCGACGAGGCAACCGGGCTGGTAGAGGATGACGTCGAGCCAAAGCCCTCGAAGCCCAGAAACGCGAGCGCGGCGGAAGCTGCGCCTCGGCGTGCGGCCACCGCATCGAAGGAAGTCGTCGCGGGTATCACGGTGACGCATCCCGAGCGAACGGTGTTTGATGCCTCGACCGTAACCAAGCTGGATCTCGCCCGCTACTACGAGGCAGTCGCCCCGCGCATGTTGGCCCATCTTTCGGGGCGTCCGCTCTCGCTCGTTCGCTGCCCCAGCGGGACACAGCGCAAGTGCTTCTTCCAGAAG
>JACMIV010000358.1 GCA_014380965.1 Rhizobiaceae bacterium
GCCGCCTGGCCCGGCGGACGAGCCGCCTGGGCCGCCGACGGCGCGGGAGCTGCCTGGACGGGCGCGGGCTGCTGATAGGTCGGCTGCGGCGCCGATGCCGCGGGATAGGCCTGCGACCCCGAAGGAGGGGCAAGCATGGTGCGCTCGACGGAGGCGGTGCGGGTCACCGGAGCCTGCCCATAGCCACCGCTTGCGCCATTGGTCGGCGAATAGGAGCCCTGGCGGACGCCGGCACCCGGATTGTTGCCGTAGGCAGGCAAGCCGCCCTGCCCGATCGAGCCGGTCTCGGCGCTGTCTAGTCCCGTGGGATAAGCTTGCGCTGCCGGCGCGCTCATCCCCGCGCGAGGCACCGGCTGCTGGGGAACGGCCCCGGTGTAGAACCCGTCGTCGAACCTTGCGACATCGCTGCTGCAGCCTGAGACAATCCCCGTCACGACGAGAAGCGCGACCGATCCGGCGCGACGAAAGCGATCTCTCCTCAGCACATCCACACGCATCGATGACCCCACGCAAACTCAGTGACCCTGAGTACGCATTGAAGCGCGTTAATCTTACCGGCTGGTTAAATGCCGGAACCCTTTGTGCATTTTTCGTTAGCCTTGTCGTGCCGAAGCATCCATTTCCTCGGCGCGACGCCTCCTGCGGTTGCCGAGGCAGGCTGAGCCGAGAGGGAGTGCTAGAGGATCCGCGCGATCCCTGCCGCCAACGGTTGGTAGCGGACATGGCCGAGGTCCTCGCGCTCCAGACGGCTGCCGACCTTCTGCAAGCGGACCAGCGTCTGCCGGCCCCCGCCGGGGCCGAGGGCGCAGACGATTTGACCGTGTTGAGCGAGTTGCTCGAGAAAAGCGCGCGGCAACGTCTCGCAGGAAGCATGGACGATGATCCGGTCGTAGGGCGCCGCGTCCGGATAACCTTCGCGGCCGTCCTCGTGGACGAGGACGGCATTGGTGATGCCGCAGGCCTTCAGCCGCTCGTCCGCCGCCTTCAAAAGGCGCCGGTAGCGATCGAGCGTGGTGACGCGCGCGCCGAGCTTGGCAAGCAGGGCCGTCAGGTAGCCGCTGCCCGTGCCGACTTCGAGAATGCGGCTCGCAGGTTCGACGCGAAGGGCATGGACGAGCGCTACGGAGGCACTCGCCCCCGGCATGGTCTCGCCGCAGTCGATCGGCACCGAGCGGTCTCCATAGGCGGTTTTCATGCCGCTGCGCAGGAACATCCGCCGGGGAACCGCCTCGACAACCTCGTCGAGCCGCGGAACGGAAATGTGCTGGGCGCGCAGGCGAAGCAGGAATGCGGCAAGGTCCTCGCGGTCACGATCGGGTTGGGTCACGCTCATCCTGTGTCCAAGCCTTCGCGCCGCCTCTGCGATTTCAGGAGAAACTTGCCAGCATCGACTCGCGCAGGGCGTGATCCGTGAGGTCGAGCTTCAGCGGCGTCACGGAGATGCGCCCGGCAAGGAGCGCGTCGACATCCGACTGCGCCATCTCGGCACCTGCCTGTCGTCCGAACTTCAGCCAGAAATAGGGAAAGCCGCGTCCGTCGCGGCGTTCCTCGAGGCCGAGATTGTAGTCGAGCTTGCCCTGGCGGGTGACCTCGGTGCCGGCGACCGCCTCGGCGGGAACCGCCGGAAAGTTGACGTTGAAGAGAACGCCGTCCGGCCGGTCGATACCGATCAGCTTCTCGATCACCGCCGCTCCGTGAGTTTCGGCCGTGTTCCAGAGCGCCTCTCGGTCCTTGCCCGGGGTATGCGCCTGGCTGAGCGCGATCGAGCGGAACCCGAGCATCGCGCCCTCCATCGCGCCGGCGACAGTACCGGAGTAGGTGACGTCGTCGCAGATGTTCTGCCCGGCGTTGACGCCCGACAGGATGAGGTCTGGCGCTTCCGGCAGGAGCTTCTTGACGCCCATGATGACGCAGTCGGTCGGCGTGCCAGAGAGGGCAAAGCGCTTGTCGCCGATCCTGCGCAGTCGCAACGGCGAGGAGAGCGTCAGCGAGTGCGACAGCCCGCTTTGATCGGTCTCCGGGGCGACGACCCAGACGTCGTCCGACAGCGCCGCCGCAATTCGCTCCAGCACGGCCAGACCTTCCGCGTGGATGCCGTCATCGTTGGTGATCAGAATTCTCATGAGGTCAGACCGCCTTCTCGATTCGCTCCAAACCGCCCATATAGGGCCGCAAGGCTTCCGGTATCGTGACGCTGCCGTCTTCGGCTTGATAGTTTTCGAGGATCGCGATGAGGCAGCGCCCGACCGCGACGCCCGAGCCGTTCAGCGTATGCACGAAGCGCGTCTGCTTCTCGCCGGGCACCTTGTAGCGCGCGCCCATGCGCCGTGCCTGGAAGTCGCCGCAGACCGAGCAGGACGAGATTTCGCGATAGGCGTTCTGGCCGGGCAGCCAGACCTCGATGTCGTAGGTCTTCCTGGCGCCGAAGCCCATGTCGCCGGTGCAGAGCACGATCGTGCGGAACGGCAGGCCGAGACGCTTCAGCACTTCCTCGGCGGCGGCGGTCATGCGCTCGTGCTCGTCGATCGAAACGTCGTCCGCGGTGATCGAGACGAGTTCGACCTTGTAGAACTGATGCTGGCGCAGCATGCCGCGCGTGTCACGCCCAGCCGAGCCTGCCTCCGAGCGAAAGCAGGGCGTCAGCGCGGTGTAGCGCAGCGGCAGAACGGAGGCGTCGAGCGTCGCTTCGCGGACGAGGTTGGTCAGCGGCACCTCGGAGGTCGGGATGAGATAGCGGCCGTCCGTCGTCTTGAAGAGGTCTTCCTCGAACTTCGGGAGCTGGTTCGTCCCGAACAACGCCTCCGCCTTCACGAGGATCGGCGCCACGACCTCCTGATAGCCATGCTCTCCGGTGTGGAGATCGAGCATGAACTGGCCGAGCGCGCGCTCGAGGCGCGCGAGCCCGCCCTTCAAGATCGTGAAGCGTGCGCCGGAAATCTTCGCTGCCTGATCGAAGTCCATGAGGCCGAGTGCCTCACCGATCTCGTAATGCTCTTTCGGCGAGAAGGCGAAGTTCGGAAGGTCGCCCACCTTGCGGAGTTCGACGTTGCCGGTTTCGTTCTCGCCCAAGGGCACGTCGGCGAAAGGCGTATTCGGGATGCGGCTCAGCCGATCGGACAGTTCGGCATCGATCCGCCGCTCCTCGGCCTCACCCTCCTGGATCGCCTGCTTGATCTCGGCGACCTCGGCGATGACGGCGTCGACGCGGGCGGCATCGCCCGTCGCCTTGGCCTTCCCGATCTCTTTGGAGGCTTCGTTGCGGCGGTTTTGGAGGTCCTGAAGTCTGCTCAGGTGGGAGCGGCGCTCCTCATCGAGACGAACGAGTTTCTGTGCCGAAGGCTCAGCGCCACGGGCGCGAAGCGCTTCGTCAAGCGATTCCGGATTCTCGCGTATCCATTTGATATCGAGCATTCTATTCCCCGTCTTCGCAAAGCGGAGACGAGAGCTGCCCTCAACTGACGGAGTCGGTGGACGCCTCGCTCGCGCTCAGCCGCTCGGCCCGTCTGCGTTCGATCATCCGCGCCGTGATGATCGAAACCTCGTAGAGAAGGATGGTCGGGATCGCAAGACCGATCTGCGAGAGCGGATCGGGCGGCGTCAGGATGGCTGCGGCGACGAAGGCGAGGACGATCGCCCACTTGCGCTTGTCGATCAAAGTCTGCGTCGACACCATCCCGGCACGCACGAGGAGGGATGTCACCACCGGAAGCTGGAACACCATGCCGAACGCGAAGATCAGCCCCATGATGAGCGAGAGGTATTCGGAAACGCGCGGGAGAAGCTGGATTGCGGCTTGTCCGGGAACGGCGCCCGACTGCTCCATCGACAGGAAGAACCACATCACCATCGGGGTGAAGAAGTAATAGACGAGCGAGGCGCCGAGTATGAAGAGCAGCGGAGTCGCGACCAGAAACGGCAGGAAGGCCGACTTCTCCTCGCGGTAGAGGCCTGGTGCGACGAACTTGTAGATCTGGACCGCGATGATCGGGAACGCGAGGAAGAAACCGCCGAACGCGCCAATCTTCACCTGCGTGAAGAAGAACTCCTGCGGCGCCGTGTAGATGAGCTCCACGCCTCGATCCGAGATGCCCGCCCACTGTACGGCGATCTGGTAGGGCACGACCAGGAAATTGAAGATGCCCTTCGCAAAGAAGAAGCAGATCAGGAAGGCCCCGAAGAAACCTGCAAGCGACCAGATCAGCCGCGTGCGCAACTCGATCAGGTGCTCCATCAGCGGAGCCGAAGAGGCCTCGATATCGTCAGCTTTGCTCACGTTTTGCCTCTCCGGCATCGAGGCCGTTCGCATGGACTGCCGTCCCGTTCAGCCCGACAGGCGTCGGCGGGCTCGCCGAGACGGCTGGAACGGGCACCGAGCTCTCGGCCGGTGTAGCCGCGGCATGAGCAGGTCCCGGCGGATGGGACATCATCTTCATCGGCTGGATCGGCTGCTGTCCGACGACGCTTCCCGCCAACGGCGGCTCGACGGGCTGAGCCGGGGCTGAAGCGGACGGGATTGTTGGCACGGGCGCCTTCGTCGCTGCCGTCAGCGAGGACCGAATCTCGTCGCCGACCGCCTTCATCGGGTTCATCGCCTTGCGGATGTCCTTGGTCGGATCGAGCGATTTCATGTCGCTCACCGTCTGGCGCACTTCGTCGAGCTCCGCCTCCCGCAGCGCTTCGTCGAACTGCTTGCGGAAGTCCCCGGCCATTTTCCGCATCTGGCTCATGCTGCGGCCGAAGGTTCGCAGCATTTTGGGAAGGTCCTTCGGACCGACCACGACGATCAGCACGACGCCGATCACGAGGAGTTCCGACCAACCGATATCGAACATGTTCTTGTGTTCCCGTCCGGCAAGGAAGCCCGCACCATGCGGCCGCCCGACCGGGCATCACGCTCGCGAGACGACCAGGCAGATATGCCTATCCAAACGCTTCGGTCCATCGTCCGGCGCTTATCCTGTTGGATGGCGCCGGATCGTCCGACATATCAGACCGAGGTCTTTTCGGTCGTCGTCGTCTCGCGGGTCACGACTTCCCCGCCGTGGGTGTCGAGCGCGCGCCGTTCGGTCGTCGCAGGCTGAGCCTCGTCGTCGCTCATGCCCTTCTTGAAGTTCTTGATGCCCTTGGCAACGTCACCCATCAGTTCGGGGATCTTCCCGCGCCCGAAAAGCAGAAGCACCACGGCGAGCACGATGAGCCAGTGCCAAATGCTGAAGCTACCCAATGTCATTCTCCCTGTGCCGTGGACCCCTTCGGGTCTCACGCATTTAGGTGTCGTCGTCGGTTCTTTCAAACACGATAACGTCCTGGAGATCAACGGAAACGAAGACCTCCCTCATCTCGGGCGCCAGGGCCCCGGCCCGCATGCGCGCGCGGAGCGGGCGATCGATGCCCTGGATCGCGACGTCGAGCAGATCCACGCCGCCGAGGAACCGCCGCTGAATCACTCGCCCGAGCACGCCCGTCGCATCGACGCCGAGCCGAAGCCCGGTCAAGCGCAGAGCGACCGTCATCGGCGTACCGTCGGATCGTGGCGAGGTCGCAACCGGGCCGAGCGGCGTCACCACGCGCCCGCCCCTCACCTCCGCATCGAGGACGTTCAGTTCGGAGAAGAAGCCTGCGGTGAAGAGGTCCACGGGCCGTTCGTAGAGGTCGCGCGCGGAACCGATCTGGATCAGCGCGCCGTCGCGCAGGAGCGCGATGCGGTCGCCCATTCGCATCGCCTCCTCCGCGTCATGCGTCACGATGATCGCCGTGGCGCGGCTTTCGCGCAGAATCTGCAGCGTGTCCGTCCGCACGACGTCCTTGAGGCGCGAGTCGAGACCGGAAAAAGGCTCGTCCATCAGAAGCACGGACGGGCGCGGGGTCAGCGCACGTGCGAGTGCCACTCGCTGCTGCTCGCCGCCCGAGAGCACATGGGGATAGCTGCCGGCGTTCTCGGCAAGCCCTACCCTCTCGAGCGCTGTCATCGCTTCCCGCTTGGCGACGGCCTTCGACAAGGCGGTCAGCCCGAAACGGACATTGTCGAGGATCGACATGTGGGGAAACAGAGCGAAGTCCTGAAACATCAGTCCGACGCCGCGATGCTCCGGCGCGACGAATGTCGAAGGCCCGGCGATCTCGCGGCCGTTCAGCGTCAGCCGCCCTCCCGTCTGGCGCTCGATGCCGGCGGCGATCCGCAGCATGGTCGTCTTGCCGGACCCGGACGGTCCGAGCAGGCAGAGAATCTCGCCGGGTTCGGCCGCGAGCGACACGCCCTTGAGGATCTCGGCCGATCCGATCGTATGGCGGATGTCCTCGAAGGCGAGCCTTGCGGCAAAGCTGACGCCCGCGCTGGTTCTCTCCGGGCGTGCTCGCGGCCGCCCGTCATCCGCGACGGTGGGCTTGGCGCCGCCTCTCGGCTGTCTCTGGTCCATGCGCCATCGGCTAACGGCTTTAGGCGGGACGGGCAACCAGTTCCTGGTACTCAGCGCGCAGCGTGTCCTCGTCAGCGGCGGGGACGACGTGCCTCACGACCGCCTCGGCCTCGTTCGCCCGCCGCTCTGCATCGCCCCGCAGGGGCTGCACCGCGGCCGCGACCTTGCGCATCTCCGCCATATCGCCGTTGCAGTGGAGCACGACGTCACAGCCCGCAGTGATCGCCTTCGCGCTGATCTCGCCGATGTCGCCGCGCAGCGCCTTCATCGAGATGTCGTCGGTCATCAGCAAGCCGTCGAAGCCGATCTCGTCGCGGATCACCTGTTTGATGACGATCGGCGAGAGGGTCGCTGGAAGGCCCGCGTCGATGTCGCGATAGAGGATGTGCGCGGTCATCGCGGCGGGAAGCGTCCTCAACGCCGCGAAGGGCTCGAAGTCGTGACGCGAGAGATGCTCGCGCCGGGCATCGACGACGGGGAGGTCGTGATGGCTGTCGGCATTGCCCCGGCCATGCCCCGGGATGTGTTTCATGACGGGCATCACGCCGCCTGCGAGCAGACCATCGGCCGCCGCCCGGCCAAGCCTCGACACGACCTGCGGGTCCGACGCATAGGCGCGGTCCCCGATGACGGAGTGCGCGCCCTCGACCGGTGCGTCGAGACAGGGCAGGCAATCGGCATTGATGCCGTAGGTCATGATGTCGAGCGCAAACAGGCGCCCGTGCAGCCAGGCGGCGCGCTCGCCCGCGGCAGGGTCCGCGGCGAACAGTGCGCCGAGAGTCGCCGCAGGCGGGTAGTTCGGCGCAAGCGGCGGACGGAGGCGCTGGATACGGCCGCCCTCCTGATCGAGGAAGACCGGCGTCGAAGCCCGTCCTCCCAACTCCTTCATCTCGGCGACGAGGTCGGTCAACTGCGAAGCGGACTGGATGTTGCGGCCGAAGAGGATGAAACCCCAGGGCCGTTCATGCGAGAAGAAGGCCTTCTCGTCTTCCGACAGTCGATGACCGGCGCAGCCCGCGATCCAGGCCTTCGAACCTTGCATGGAAGTCTCCGAAACGGGAAAACGGGACGTCGCCGCCGCACGGGAGTCGACGCGGCGGGAATCCAAGTCGGCGGGACTGCTCGATCCGGAGAGGACGGAAGCGGGAAGGACGAGGCCGAGACCGCCGCTCAGCGCGCCACGAAGCAGTTGCCGCCGGCGGATTTCAAGCGGTTGCACAGGGTCGCGGCCTCGTCCTTTGAAGCGGTGGCGACGCGGACACGGTAGAACGTGCCCTTGCCGGGGATGTCGGCCGACTGAATGCCAATGCTTCGCCCTTCGATGACGCTGGCGAATCTGCTCCCGAGGGTCTGAAGCGAGGCCTGCGCCAAGGCTTCGGACGGCTGAGAGGAGATCTGGACGAAGTAGCCGCCCGCGACCAATGCGGCTACCGCGGAGGCGGCAGGCGGCGCCGGTGCCTCTGCGGGCCGCGGCGCAATCGAAGCGACCTCCACGGGGTCTGCGACCTGCGTCGGCAGTCCCGGTACGGCGCCTGCAGTCGGTTCGGGCGCCGTGATCTGGGCCGGAGCGAGTTCCTCGACCAAAGCCGAGGAGAAGGGCACTTCCTGTGGGCGCGGCACTGATGACGAGGCCTCTATGAGGGCCGGCGCGCCGTTGACCACTGGCTGTTCGGCGACTGGCCGTGGCACCGCATCGGCCATGACGATGGGCGTAGCGACCGCAGCTGCGGCCATGGCCGGTGGCGCGGCCGCAGGTTCGGACTGGACGATCGTGCCGTCCGATCGCACGATCATCGTGCGGACCTTCCGCGGCTGGAGGACGGGGATCGGCGCGCTGTCGGCGAAAGGAAGGGCCCCCTCCTCGATTCGCGCCTCATCCTTGAAGCCAAGGCCCTCATTGTCGGCAAGATCGACGCCCGGCAGATCGTCGTAGGCGGCGACCTCCTCTTCGACGGGAAGGTCCATCGGCTCTTCCGAATCGGTGAGAAGCGCAGACTGCGTCGGCGTCGGCTCGATGCCCGGCGAGGCGACTCGCTCGTAGACGGCCTTGTTCTGGTTCGGGATCGAGCGACCGCCCGGGTCCTTGGGGACCATCTTGTACGGCTCGGCATCCGCTTTGATCAGAAGCGGCCCACCCGATTCGGCCAGATTTCGATCGCCCGCATTGTTCCAAGCGAAGAAACCGACCGTCCCGAGGAGAGCCAGCGTGATCACGCTCCCGCCCAGCACAGCCATGCGCCGCGCGAGGAACGAGCGGTGCCCGCGGCGGCGTGCACCGCATAATCTTCGTCCTCGTCAGCGTCGTTATCTTCGGCAGAGGCGTAAGCCGAATTTTCTCCATGGTGCTGCCGATTATCGTGGAGGGAATTTGCTGCGGCAAGCGGAGCTGCCCGGCGCGGGACGTTCATCGCCGCAAGCTCGCTCGCGATCAACTCGTCGAAATCGTCGAGTTCAGGCGCAGCCGGCTCGCGAAGACCGTCGTCAAGCATTCGCTCGGGCGCAAAGGACTGCGCCTCGACGACGATCATGTCGCGGGGATTGGCCGGGGCGCTCAGCTCTCGGAAGGCCGTCTCGATGTATGATTGGCCGCCGGAGGACGCCGAGCGAGCGGCAGGATCAACCGGGATGGAGGCGCGGGCGCCGCGTGGCGCCACCCAGTTCTGGTAGGACTGCACCGCGACGGGGGCGATCACCGGCATCGAGACGAACGCGTGGGATTTCCGAACCGGCGCCATGTCCGCTTCCAAAGCGTCGGCGAAGTCGGCTTCGAAGTCCGCGTCCATCGGCGGTGAGTCGGCGAAGTGGCGATCGGCTGTGGAGCGAAACGCGCTCTGTCCAAGCTCGGAGTCAAAGATGTCGGCGAGTTCCGCGAACGGATCGATCTCGGCGCCGCGATCCTCGTCGTCGACGCCTCGGGCCGAGCGCTTCATGTCACCCATCGAGTTCCCCAACTCCGCTTCCCTCGTCCCCGGGAGGACGCGAAAGGGATCCTCGTCGAGACCCCGATCGCTATGGGACGATATTGACCAAAGCGTGATCCATCAGCGCATTTCGTCCGGTGCGGCCACTCCGATGAGACGCAGTCCGGAAGCGATGACAGAGGCGACGGCACGCACCAGACCCAGTCTCGCGAGTGTCAGTCTTCTCTCTTCAGCGTTAACAAATCGTAAGCCGGGAACATCGCGGCCGCGATTGTACTGCGCATGAAAGGCCTGAGCGACATCATAGAGATAGAACGCGACCCGGTGCGGCTCCTTCGCCTCGGCCGCGGACTGGACGAGGCGAGGGTATTCGGCAAGCTTGCGCACGAGTCCGATCTCTCCCTCGTCGACGAGGCGAGATAGAAGCTCGGCGTCGAACGGGGTATCCGCGGCGGCGACGATGCCGGCCTCGGCGGCCTGCCTTGCAACGGACTGCGCACGCGCGTGGGCATACTGGACGTAGAAGACTGGATTGTCCTTCGATTGCTCCGTCACCTTCTGGAAATCGAAGTCGAGGGGCGCGTCGCTCTTTCGAAACAGCATCATGAAGCGAACGGGATCGCGGCCTACCTCCTCCACGACGTCTGCGAGCGTGACGAAATCGCCCGAGCGCTTCGACATCTTGAAGGGCTCGCCGTCGCGGTAGAGCTTGACGAGCTGGCACAACACGACCTCGGCCCTCGCCGTGCCGCCGGACACTGCCTTGGCCACCGCCTCCAGCCGCTTGACGTAGCCGCCATGGTCCGCGCCCAGAACGAAGACCATCTCGGAGAAGCCGCGCTCGAACTTGTCGATGAAATAAGCGACGTCCGCGGCGAAATAGGTGTAGGCGCCATTGGACTTCACGAGCGGACGGTCCACGTCGTCGCCGACCTCGGTGGAGCGCAGCAGCGTCTGCTCGCGGTCCTCCCAATCCTCGGGAAGCTGCCCTTTCGGCGGCGGGAGGGAGCCCTGGTAGACGAAGCCCTTCGCTCGCAGATCCTCGACCGCGAGCGCGATCCGGCTCTCGTTCGCGCCTGTCTCGACGCGGTGCAGCGTCCGTTCGGAGAAGAAGACCTCGTGCGCGATGCCGAGGCGCTTCAGGTCGTCGCGGATCATCATCATCATGGCGTCGATGGCGTAATCGCGCACGAGCGGCAGCCATTCCGGCTCGGCGAGGTCGAGCAGCTTGCCACCGTGCAGGATCGCCAGGGCATGGCCGACCGGTTTCAGATAGTCGCCGGGATAAAGTCCGGCTGGGATGTCGCCGATCGCCTCGCCCATGGCCTCGCGGTAGCGCAGATAGGCGGAGCGGGCGAGAACGTTCACCTGCTCGCCGGCATCGTTGACGTAGTATTCCTTGACCACCTCATGGCCGGCGAAAGCGAGGATATTCGCGATCGAATCGCCGACGACGGCCCCCCGGCAATGGCCGACATGCATCGGCCCGGTCGGATTGGCGGAGACGTATTCGACATTGACCTTTCGGCCTGTCGCCGAGCCACGGCCATACTCCTCGCCGGCGGACAAGAGACTCGCCAGATGCCGGGTCCAGAAGATCGGCTCGAGCCGCAGATTGATGAAACCGGGTCCGGCGATCTCGACAGCCGCGATGTCCGCGTCCTCGCGCAAGCGTCCCGCGATCGCCTCGGCAAGGTCGCGCGGTTTCAGCCCGAGCGGCTTTGCCAACACCATCGCAGCGTTGCTCGCGAGGTCGCCGTGACTGGCATCTCGCGGCGGTTCGACGGCGATGCGCGACACGTCCGCACCCGGCTTTTCCAGGGTCTTTAGAGTGGCTTCCACCACGATCCTGATACGACTTTCGAAGTCGGCGAAGATGTTCATCGGCTGTTCCGGACGCTGTCTCGACGCCGCTCCCGACGATCGGCGAGCGGCCTCTCCCGCCGAAGCGAAAGGCTCGGGCTGAGGGTGAAGAGGATCGGCGCGCCTAACGCAAATCCGGGGTCGCGTCAAACAGGCGGCGATGCTCGGCGATGGCGAAGCTGTCGGTCATGCCCGCGAGATAATCGGAAACGCGGCGGGCCAGCCTGTCCGCGCCGAGCCCCTCGACGGAATGGCTCCATTCGCCGCCCATTAGGCGCGGCTCCGCAACGTAACGGTCGAAGAGGTCGGCGACGATCTGCTCGGCACGACCCATGACGCGCATGACGGAGGCATCGCGGTAGACGCGGGTGAAGAGGAAGCGCTTGGTCTCGGCCTCGGCCTTCGCCATGTCCGGCGAGAAGGCGACGAACGTGCGTCCGGCGCGGCGAACCGCATTGGCGTCGCGGGGCGCCTCGTCTCGCAGATGGCCCATGGTCGTCGCGATCACGTCCTCGACCATGCGTGTGATGTGGCGACGCATGATCTCGTGGACGAGGCGCGGGCGATCGAGCCCGGGATAGGCGGCACGCACTTCGCGCAGGATGCCGCCGGCAAGATCGAGCTCTTCGAGATCGGCGACGTGGATGAGGCCAGCGCGCAGGCCGTCGTCGAGATCGTGGGTGTCGTAGGCGATGTCGTCGGCGATGGCGGCGGCCTGGGCTTCGAGGCTCGCATGGCTCGCGAGGTCGAGCGGAAACAGCGCGTCGAAATCGAGGATGGGCCGGGGCACGGGGCGCTCGGAATGAGCGCCGCCCGCGGAGGGCCCGATGAGCGGGCCGTTGTGCTTCACCAGCCCCTCGAGCGTCTCCCACGAAAGGTTCAGCCCGTCGAACTCGGCGTAGCGCCGCTCCAGCGCGGTGACGATCCGAAGCGACTGCGCGTTGTGGTCGAAGCCACCGTAACGCGTCATCTTCTCGTCGAGCGCACGCTCGCCGGCATGGCCGAAGGGCGTGTGGCCGAAATCGTGGACGAGGGCGATCGCCTCGGTGAGGTCCTCGTCGAGCCGCAAGGCTCTCGCGAAGGCGCGGGCGATCTGGGAGACCTCGATCGTGTGGGTGAGCCGCGTGCGGAAGTGGTCGCCCTCATAGGCTAGAAACACCTGCGTCTTGTGCTTCAGACGCCGGAACGCGGTCGAGTGGACGATCCGGTCGCGGTCGCGCTGATAGGGCGTGCGGGTGCGGCTCGCGCTTTCGATCGAGAAGCGTCCGCGCGAGCGTTGGGGATCGACGGCGTAGGGCGCGCGCTCGCCCCCGCCCATGCCGATGCCGGGCATACGCCCGTCCGCTGCCCCATCGACGTCCGACATGGTTCCTCTCAAACGGCACACGGCACCAAGACCCGCAATGCCGGGGATTTGCCACGCACGGTCTCCCTCTGCGAACGCTGTGTCCGCGGCAGACGAAGGGCGCGCGCATTGACCGGCCGTTCGGCGCTGCATACTTAAGCTCTAGCGTTTCAACAAGGCGACGCACCCGAATCCTCGGGAAGCGTCCTGTCGATCCAGCCGGAGCCGACCATGAGCGAAGCGATCGCCGCCGACATTTCCCTTCCGCCAGCGCCCGTGACCGTTTCGGACGCCGCGGCACGACGCATCTCCGCAATCGTCGCCAAGAGCTCGCCGGCGCAGGCGCTTCGCATTTCCGTCGAAGGCGGCGGATGCTCGGGCTTCTCCTACAAGTACGACCTTGCAGACGCCGCGGAGGCCGACGATCTGGTGATCGAAAAAGACGGAGCGACGGTCTTCATCGATCTCGTCTCCCTGCCTTACCTCGAAGGCTCGGTGGTCGATTTCGTCGACGACCTGATGGGGCAGTCCTTTCAGATCCGGAACCCGAACGCCGTCGCTGCCTGCGGCTGCGGCACCAGCTTCTCGGTCTGAACCCGCTTCATGCTGATCGCGACCTGGAACATCAACGGCATCAAGGCGCGGATCGACGTGCTCCTCGCCTGGCTGCGCGAGCGTGCGCCGGACGTCGTCGCCCTCCAGGAAATCAAGAGCGTCGACGAGACCTTCCCGAGGGCCGATATCGAGGCGCTTGGGTATCACGTCGAGACCCATGGCCAAAAGGGCTTCAACGGTGTCGCGCTGCTTTCGAAAGCAAAGCCCGACAGCGTGGAACGGCGACTGCCGGGCGATGATGCGGACGACCAGTCGCGCTACATCGAAGGCGTCTGGAGCGTCGGCGCGCGGAGGGTGCGTGTGGCGTCCATCTATCTGCCGAACGGCAATCCGCTGGGCACGGAGAAGTTCGACTACAAGCTCCGTTGGATGCAGCGGCTTGAGGCCCATGCGGCCCTGCGGCTCGCCGAAGAGAGCGACCTTGTGCTTGCCGGCGACTACAACGTCATCCCCGAGCCGGAGGATGCCAAGCATCCCGATGCATGGCTCGGCGACGCGCTGTTCCAGCTGGAGAGCCGCGCCTCATGGCGCCGGCTGCAGGCCCTCGGCCTCATCGACGCGTTGCGGGCCTCCACCGACGCTGCAGGAACCTACACATTCTGGGACTATCAGGCCGGCGCGTGGCAGAAGAACAACGGCATCCGGATCGATCATCTTCTACTGTCGCCGGAGGCGGCTTCCCGCCTCGTCGGCGTCGGCATCGACAGCCACGTTCGCGCCTGGGAAAAGCCGTCGGACCACGTTCCCGTAATCGTCGACCTCTCGCTTTCCTGAACGGCGTTCAGTTTCGCGCGATCGTTCCGTCCTGGCTCTCGGCATAGGCGAGCGCCGTGCGGCGGTCGGCTTCGGACGCCAGCGAGAAGACCTCTTCCTGAAGCGGCCGTATCCAGAGTTGATCGGCGGGCTCGGCCAGTTTTAACGCGCGCGTCAGCATCGCGAGGCCTCGCACGGGCTCGGCCCGCAGCGAGATGCGTTCGCCGTCGAAGAGGAGATAGCCGAGCAGCGCCTGCGCGCCGAGATGGCCTTTCTCGGACGAGAGCTTCAGCCAGCGGGCGGCCTGCCGCGGGTTGGAGCGTCCACCCTCCCCGTCGAGCAGCATGCGGCCGAGATGGAACTGCGCTTTCGGATCGCCGAAGACGGAGGCGGCGTGGAAATAGAGCTGGCGCGCCTGGGGCAGGTCGGCTGCAACCGGCGAGCCGGGAATGCCGGTCCGCATGTAGTCGCCGAGCGCCGTCACGGAGCTCGCGACATAGGCCGCGTTCGGCGACGATGACGTGTCGTCCTCTTCGGCCCGAACGATCGCCTCGAAGATCTTGAAGGCCTCGAAATCGTTCCGCTTGACGCCGTCGCCTTCGGCATACATGCGGCCGAGCTTCCAGCGTGCGCCCGGATGCCCCTTCTCGGCAGCATAGCGCAGCGCTTCGAAGGCCTCCGTCTTCTCGCCGCGCTTGTAGGCGTTGAAGCCGAAGGAGAAGAGTTCCATCGGCCCGGCTTCGGGAGTGACCAGCACGCTCGGATCAAGCGCCAGCGACGGGCGCACCCAGGCCGCCGACGCCCCGCAAAAGGCAATGCCGGCGACGATGAGCCCGCGCATGGCCGAATGGCCGGCGCGCAGAGGGAGCGCCTCAGATATCCGCATAGCAATGCTTTTCTGCAGCGCCGCCCGGATGGGTCACGGCACCGTTGCGCGCGGACCCGACCTGCTGGGCATATTTCCATATCGCGCCGGAGGCGTAGTCGGTTTCGCGCGGAGTCCAGTCCTTGGCACGCGCGGCCAGTTCCTCGTCGGAGAGGCGCACCGACAGCGTTCCAACGATTGCGTCGAGATCGATGATGTCTCCGTCGCGCAGGAGCGCGATCGGCCCGCCGGTGGCGGCCTCAGGCCCGACATGGCCTACGCAGAAGCCACGCGTCGCGCCGGAAAAGCGTCCGTCGGTGATCAGCGCGACCTTGTCGCCCATGCCCTGCCCGTAGAGCGCCGCCGTCGTCGACAGCATTTCGC
>JACMIV010000359.1 GCA_014380965.1 Rhizobiaceae bacterium
CAGCTCGGCCGCATCGGCGCGATCGTCTGCGTCCTCGCGCTCGCAGGCCTTTGTGCCGCGCCCTTCTTCGTCTACCCCGTCTTCCTCATGAGCGTTCTCTGTTTCGCGCTCTTCGCCTGCGCCTTCAATCTCCTCATCGGCTATGTCGGGCTCCTCTCCTTCGGTCACGCCGCCTTCTTCGGGGGCGCCGCCTATTTCACGGCGCATGCGGTGAAGGAATGGGGCTTCGAGCCGCTGTCTGCGATCCTCCTCGGAACAGTGGGCGCCGCCCTCATGGGCCTCGTCGTCGGACTCTTCGCCATCCGCCGTCAGGGCATCTACTTCGCCATGATCACGCTGGCGCTCTCCCAGATGATCGCCTTCATCTTCCTCCAGACGCCTTTCACCCACGGCGAGGACGGCATCCAGAACGTACCGCGCGGTGAGCTTCTCGGCGTGGTGAACCTCAACGATTCCTTCAACATGTACTACTTCGTCCTCGCGATCTTCGTCGTCGGCTTCTACGCCGTCTGGCGCATCGTCCATTCCCCCTACGGCCACATCCTCCAGGCCATCCGCGAGAACGAGAACCGCTGCATCTCGCTCGGCTACCGGGTCGACCGCTACAAGCTCGGCGCCTTCGTCATGTCGGCGGGTCTTGCCGGCACCGCGGGCGCGACCAAGGCTCTCGTCACCCAGATCGCGACCCTGACCGACGTGCAGTGGCAGATGTCCGGCGAGGTCATCCTCATGACCCTCCTCGGCGGCATGGGCACCATTCTCGGACCTGCGCTCGGCGCCGGCATCGTCATCCTCCTCCAGAACTACCTCGCCGCCGTCGGCTTCCCCGTCACGGTCCTCATCGGCATCATCTTCGTCCTCTGCGTCCTCCTCTTCCGCCGGGGAATCGTCGGCGAAGCGATCCATCTGCTGAAGCGCTGACGCCGGCTTTCGATCACCGAAACCAACGCAGCAGTGCACAAAGGACAAATATCAATGACCGTATCTGAGACCATCGGCTTCATCGGCCTCGGCTACATGGGCCACGGCATGGCCAAGAACATCGTCGAGAAGGGCTATGCCCTCCACGTCGTCGCGAACCGCAAGCGCGAGGCGATCGAGGATCTGATCGGCCGTGGCGCCGTCGAGGCCACCTCCCCGGCCGACCTTGCGGCCGCGTGCGACATGATCGTGCTCTGCCTTCCCGGCTCGCCGGAAGTCGAAGCCGTCGTCTCCGGCGAAGGCGGCCTCCTCTCAGCCGCCCGTCCAGGCCTTGTCATCCTCGACTGCTCGACCGCCAACCCCGTCTCCACCCGCCGCCTCTTCGACCTCGCGGCGGAAAAAGGCGTCGCCTTCGTCGACGCGCCGCTGAGCCGCACTCCGAAAGAGGCATGGGAAGGCACGCTCGACACGATGGTCGGCGCCGAACCGGACATGATGGAGCGGGTGCGTCCGCTGATCGCCACCTGGTCCGGCAAGATCGTCCACACCGGCCTCTCCGGCTCCGGCCATACGATGAAGCTTCTGAACAACTTCCTGTCGCTCGGCTACGGCGCGCTCTATGCCGAGGCGCTCGCCATCGGCGCCAAGGCCGGCGTCTCCGCCGAAACCTTCCACGGCGTGATCTCGGGCGGGCGCATGGATTGCGGCTTCTACCAGACGTTCATGAACTACGTCGTCGGCCGCGACCCCAACGCCCACAAGTTCACGCTGCGCAACGCCCACAAGGACACGCGCTACCTCGTCTCCATGGCGAACGAGGCGGGCGTCGCCAGCAACATCTCCTCTGCGGTGAAGAATTCCTACGCCACAGCCGAAGGCATGGGCCGGGGCGATCACTTCGTGCCGATGCTGACCGACGTCGTCGCGGAGCTGAACGGAATCGGCAGCCGCGACTAGACCTGCTGTGGCGACGGCTCCGATTCCTACAATGACCAAAATGGGTTGCCGCGCCGCGTGAAGCTTGTGTTTTGCCAGCCAAACAATGCTTGCCTTCCTGGGTGCGTCGGCGCGCAAACTTTTCGATGCTGGCGGACTTGAACGGCGCGAAGGCTTCGATGGACGAGGCCTTGATCGAACGCGAAGGACAATTCCATGGCCGCTCGTTTCACCAAGCTCACGAATGCCATCAAGACCGGTCTGAAGGACATGCAGACCAAGGCTGCCGTCGACCAGATCGAATACTGGGAAGAGCAGATGAAGGATCTCGACATTTCCGGCTCGAAGGGAATCGCCGCCGACCTTCATTCGTTGAAGGTCAAGCTACAGGCCGAGGAAGTCGACGGCTCGGCGGTACAGAAGCTGCTCTCGGATCTTGCCGAAAAGACCGCCAAGATCAGCGGCCGGGTCGAGGACAAGGCGGTAACGGAGCAGCTGACGAACGTCAGCACCGGCCTCGACAAGGCCGCCTGACACGATCTTCTGCAAGACGAACCTCAGACAGCCCGGCCGCTTGCGGTCCGGGCTGTCTTCGCATTCACTTCACTAACACACGCGTCCGCGCCGCCGCACCGTTGGAATCGACGACCGAAATGTCGATGAAGCCCGGCTCTCGCGGGCGCCACGCGGCCTCCCGCCGCATTGCGTGGAGGAGGACCGGTGCGCCGTCGACATACCATGTGAACGGCGGCGCCCCATCGCGCACCTTCAGCGCCAGCGCGGCCGACGTGTCGTCGTCGAGGCCGAGCTCGACCTCCGTCGCATCGGGCGGAAACACGATCTGCGGCCGCGGCAC
>JACMIV010000360.1 GCA_014380965.1 Rhizobiaceae bacterium
AATATGCCGGCTCCACGATCCGCGCGCTCTCGATGGAGGGCCGCATGACGATCTGCAACATGTCGATCGAAGGCGGCGCCCGCGCCGGCCTGATCGCGCCGGACGAGACGACGTTCCGCTACATCGAGGGTCGCCCGCGGGCGCCGAAGGGTGAAGCCTGGGAGGCCGCGCTCGCCTATTGGCGCACGCTGCGAAGCGACGAGGGAGCGCATTTCGACCGGGTCGTGCGGCTCGACGCCGGCAATCTGCCGCCGATCGTCTCCTGGGGTTCCTCGCCGGAGGACGTCGTCTCCGTCACGGCCACCGTGCCGGACCCCGATGCCATCCTCGACGAGAACAAGCGCGCCTCCAAGAAACGTGCCCTCGACTACATGGGCCTTGCGCCAGGCACGAAGATGACCGACATCGCGATCGACCGCGTCTTCATCGGCTCCTGCACCAACGGCCGCATCGAGGATCTGCGCGCCGTCGCCAAGGTCGTCGAAGGCCGCAAGGTCGCCGCCACCGTCTCGGCGATGATCGTCCCGGGCTCCGGCCTCGTGAAGCATCAGGCCGAGGAGGAAGGTCTCGACCGCATCTTCCTCGACGCCGGCTTCGACTGGCGCGAGCCCGGCTGCTCCATGTGCCTCGGCATGAACGAGGACCGCCTTTCCCCCTACGAGCGCTGCGCCTCGACCTCGAACCGCAATTTCGAGGGCCGCCAGGGCTTCAAGGGCCGCACGCATCTCGTCTCCCCCGCCATGGCGGCGGCGGCGGCGATCGCTGGCCGGTTCGTCGATATCCGAGAGTGGAGGTAGCGCCGGCTACCATGGGAGGATGGCGAGGAGGACGGCGGGCTTACGGCTTTAAGCAGGCGCGCCGCCCTTGACCACGGGCACCGTTTCGCGAGACACGACCCCCATGGACCCGATCGCGCAGCCCGACATCGACATCCAGCTCCTGCGCCTTCGCGACGCGCGTGATCTCGCGCCTTTGCTCGCGGCCTACAATCAGGCGGTGTTTCGCGGGGCGCCGGGGGCGCCGGACAAGGTCTATGCCGAGCAACTGCTGCAGGACCGGACGGCGGAAATCCTCGGCGCGCGGCTCGACGGCGAGCTCGTCGGGTTCCTCATCTTCTACGATATTCCCGACCCGTGGACGGGCATGCGCTCCGGCCTGGCCGACCACATCTTCGTCCACCACACGCACCGCCGGAAGGGCATCGCCAAGGCGATGGTCGATCTGCTCGCCGACGCATCCGACGCGCGGGGCTGGTCGAAGCTCGTGCTGCACGCGCCGCGCAATCCCGAAAACGGGCGCCAGCTCTACGAGAAGATCGCCGATCCGGCGGACTGGTCGAGCTACGTGATCCGCTTCATCGACCGCTGACGCGGAACCTTGCGGCGCAGCATGGTCTGATTCGTCCGATGAGGCCGCACCTTCGCCGCATCGAGGTCGCCGCAAGTCCCTTCGCTGGTGCCTTTGCGGGCGACTTGTCGCGCTAATCGATTAGGGCCGAAGGCGGGCGGCGCGTTCCTTAGAATGGGTCTTGCTTTCGCACATGCGATAAGCCTTTTACGTCAGGGATAAGTTCTGCTGTGGTCGCGAGCGCCTCTGCGTGACGCCGATCCGACCGGGACAGGAGGCACCTTTGTCCGACATCAAGCGCGCGCGGCCGCTCTCGCCGCACCTGTCCGTCTACCGGTTCAGGCCGACCATGGCGATGTCCATCCTGCACCGCATCACCGGTAGCGCGCTCTATGTCGGAACGCTGCTCGTCGCCTGGTGGCTGGTTGCCGCAGCTTCCGGTCCGGAAAGCTTCGCCACCGCCTCCTGGTTCTTCGGCTCGCTCATCGGCCGGTTCGTCCTGTTCGTCTATTCCTGGGCCCTCCTGCACCACATGTTGGGCGGAATCCGGCATTTCATCTGGGACACCGGCCATCTGATCGACAAGGAGAACTCGACGAGGCTCGCCGTCGCGACGCTCGCCGGCTCGATGGCGCTGACCATCCTCCTCTGGCTCGTCGTCGTGATCCTTTGAAGGAAGGCACTCCCATGAAGATGCGCACCGATCTCAGACGCGTCCGGGGCCTCGGCTCCGCCCGGGAAGGCACTGGCCACTTCTGGCTGCAGCGTCTGACGGGCATTTCCAACCTCGTCCTTCTGACGGCCTTCGTCGTGCTGCTTGCCGCCTTGCACGACGGCACCTATTCCGAGGTCCGCGGCGCTTTGTCCAATCCGCTCGTTGCCCTGATCATGGGCCTCGTCGTCGTGTCGGCAGCGATCCATATGCGTCTCGGAATGCAGACGATCATCGAGGACTACATCCACGGCGGTCTTCGCGTCGTCCTGCAGATCCTCAACACGTTCTTCGCGATCCTCGTGGCCGCATCCTCCCTGTTCGCGGTCGTCAAGATGAGCTTCGGAGCCTGATCCATGGCTGAAACACACGCTTCCAACGGTTCCGCCTCCGGGCAGCCCCACCGCACGGGCGCGCCCGGCGTCAACGGCAGGGCCTACGCCTTCGTCGATCACACGTTCGACGTCGTGGTGGTCGGTGCTGGCGGCGCCGGTCTTCGCGCGACGCTCGGCGCGAGCCAGGCCGGCCTCAAGACCGCCTGCATCACCAAGGTCTTCCCGACCCGTTCGCACACCGTCGCGGCGCAGGGCGGCGTCGCTGCCTCGCTCGGCAACATGGGCGAGGACAACTGGCGCTGGCACATGTACGACACCGTGAAGGGGTCGGACTGGCTGGGCGACCAGGACGCCATCGAATATCTCGTGCGCGAGGCGCCGAAGGCGGTCTACGAGCTCGAGCATTTCGGCGTTCCCTTCAGCCGCACCGAGGACGGCAAGATCTATCAGCGGCCCTTCGGCGGGCACATGATGAACTATGGCGACGGGCCGCCCGTGCAGCGCACCTGCGCGGCCG
>JACMIV010000361.1 GCA_014380965.1 Rhizobiaceae bacterium
CGCCGGCTATGCGAGGCACGCGAGCTGGCCGGACCTTGTCGGCATCGGCTCCTCGACCGGCGGCGTCGAAGCCCTGATGGCCGTCCTGTCCACCTTTCCGGCCGACTGCCCGCCGACGCTCATCGTCCAGCACCTGCCGGCGGCTTTCACGAGCTCGTTCTGCGCAAGGCTCGACAAGATCTGCAAGGCCACCGTCGTCGAGGGCGCGAACGGCGCCGAGCTCCAGCGCGGCCACGTCTACGTCGCGCCCGGCGCCCAGCACATGACGCTCGTCGGCAAGGGCGCGGGACAACGCCTGAAGCTCAGCCAGGAGGACCCGGTGAACGGCCACCGTCCTTCGGTCGACATGCTGTTCGAATCGCTTGCCGAGACGTTCACCGGCAAGATGACAGGCATCATCCTCACCGGAATGGGCCGCGACGGCGCGCAAGGGCTGCTCCGGATGCGCGAGCGCGGCGCCCGCACCATGGCGCAGGACGAGGCGACATCGCTCGTCTACGGCATGCCGCGCGTCGCCTACGAGATCGGCGCCGCCGAACGCCGCGTTCCGCTGGCGCAGGTCGTGCGCGAAACCTTCGCCTGACCGACTGCGAAGCGACGGCGGGCACCTTTCCGGGGCAGTCTCCGGACGGCACGCCGCGAGGGGCAAGCCGCCCGTCGCACACCTTTCGGAATGAACGACAAGTACTTCGGGTTGTATAGTCTCCATAGTCTCAGCTTATCGTCGGGAAGCAAAGAAAGAGCGCCGATCCCAATTTCGGGTGACCTGACGGATGGTGGTTTGTTAAGACCGATCGGTTCAAATTGACGCAAGATCGAAGGGTTCAGGAGCGAGCTTCCAGGCGGAGCGGACGACCGGTCTTCGGACCTCATGAGATGATGTTGGAAGGAACGAGGACATGGCCTTCAAGGCACAGTTGAAAGTCCTGATCGTCGACGATCAGCGCACCAGCCGGATGCTGATCCGCGACGCGCTCGACCAGCTCGGCATCCAGCAGATCACGATGGCCGTCGACGGCGAGGAGGCGTTGAAGATGATGATGACGGCGCCCTGCCACATCGTCATCTCCGACTTCAACATGCCGAAGCTCGACGGCCTCCAGCTCCTGAAGGCGGTCCGCTCCTATCCCCCGACGAAGAAGACGCCTTTCATCATCCTCACCGGGCGCGGCGACAAGGAACTCGTCCAGAAGGCCGCGGCCCTCGGCGTCAACAACTTCCTCGTCAAGCCGATCTCCCTCCCGGTCCTCCAGAAGACCATCGAAGCCGTCGTCGGGAAACTGCAGTGATGAGCGATACGATTGCCAGACGCCGCCTTCACATCATCCAAGGCGAAGCCAAGTGGGGTTCGGGCGAGGACCTCGTCCTCACGACGCTGCTCGGCTCCTGCGTCGCGGCCTGCCTCCGCGATCCCGTCGCCGGCGTCGGCGGCATGAACCACTTCCTTCTTCCCGGTGGCTCCGAAGGGGCCGGCAAGTCGCGTTCGGAAAGCTACGGCCTGTATCTCATGGAGCTGCTCATCAACGGCCTCCTGAAGAAGGGCGCGCGTCGCGAGCGATTCGAGGCCAAGCTGTTCGGCGGCGCGCGCACGGTCGACGGACTGTCCGACATCGGCGCCAAGAATGCGAGCTTCGCCAAGGAGTTCCTGCGCATGGAAGGGATCAACCACGTCGGCGGCGATCTCGGCGGTCAGCAGGGGCGGCGCATCGAATACTGGCCGCACACGGGACGCGCCCGCCAGATCTTCCTCGAAAAATCCGCCGCCTTGCCGCCGCCGCCGCCGCCGCGCGCACAGGCCTCCAACGGCGACCTGGAGCTGTTCTGACAATGGACGATCTTTCCGCAAGTCTCGCCGCTCATCCAGCCGACGAGGCCACGACCCACGTTCCGCCGTCGCACCCTTCGATCCCGCTCCGAGCCGAGGCACGCCCGATGTCGATCACGCCGCTTTCCGACATTCTGTCCCGGCTCTCCTACGAGCTGCATGCGCTCGCCGATTCGACGGAGGAGTTCCACCACCTCGCCTTCGACGAGGACGGTCCGCGCGCCGGCCCGCGCGGTCTCGACGACGCAGCCTTCGTCAAGGCCGCCCAGAGCATCGACCACACCCAGCAGATCCTCGCCAATCTCTCCGAATTCGTCGGCTGCCTCGCCATGGCGGCGCCCGAGGACCTGACGCTCGACACCCATCAGGCGCTGTCGCTGATCACCCTCAGCGACCTCAAGGCACGCCTCGTGGAAACGCCGGAAGCGGGAACCGAGCCCGAACGCCAGGAAGCCGGCGACGCGGATATATTCTTCTGACAATCAGCGTAAGGAGGGCAGCTGAGGGGCCGTGAGGCGAAGGATGGAGAAACCGGCTATTCCGTTCGCGCAATCGTCCGAAACGGCCGGCTTGTCCTAAGCGACCTTCGAAATGCCGCCGAGAACGTCCGCCTCGGAAAAGGGCTTCGGAACGAAGCCGACGGGCCTATAGGCGGCGGCGATCTCGCGGGTCTTGGCGTCGAGATTGCCGCTGATGAAGAGAGACGGAACGTCGAAGCGCTCCCGAAGCCGCCGAGCGGTCTCGAGCCCGTTGGTGCCGCGCGCGAGATTCATGTCCATCAGCGCCAGATCGGGGCGGTCCGCCTCGGCGATCTTCAGCGCCTGATGCATATCGGCCGCCGTGCCGATCACCTCGTGACCTGCCGACGTCAGGATATCCTCGAGATCCATGGCAAGGATCAGCTCGTCTTCGACGATCAGAACGCGCAGGGTCATGCTGACGACCCCTGCAGGCAAATCGGGTTTTTCTGCTTTGGCAAAGGCCCTGAAAGACGCGAAGCCATGCCGGCGTTTATGAAGATCAAATGCAAGACCCCTTCGAAGCCGCACCCCGTCTCGACCGATGATGTCCTGCTCATATGCATGTCACACTACTCAAATGGCACTCTCTGCCGTCATTTTTCCGGATGGCCACCCCGCCGTCCAACTCATGCTCGCGTCCTACGTTCGATCGTCGCCGACTGCCGCAAATACCGCCGCGAGGCCCATGCCTTGATGAGCGCACGACGGACGCTTTCTGAACCAACTGACCCGACAACTCCAACGCGGCCGTTCGGTTCCACTCTGATTGCTCATTCAGCATTTAAAGCTGTCGCGGCCCTGATTGGTAGCGGGTCGACGGTGAAAATCGCTTCGCCAGCCCCTCGATCAACCCCTCGGCTCAGAACCGCCACCAGACTGCGGTGATGAGCCCACGCTCGCGCGGGGTCCTCGCACCCGCGACCGTCGCGATGCCGCCGACCTGGACGGAGAGGCGGGAGGTGACATCGTAGACGGCGCTGACGGCGAGCTTGTGCTCGCGCTCCACTGCGCCGCCGGAGGCGTCACCCGCCACCACCGCGTTGAATGTCTGCGCCAGAAGGAGAAGGCGCGGACGTGGGCGGACACCGACGGTGAGGTCGACGCGGATTTCGTCGGCAGGATCCCCGAAGCGGCGCCGGAACCCCGCCTCGGCATTGACGAAAGCGGGGTAAGCACCCGCGCTCCAGCCGTAGCCCGCCGCAAGCCGGAGGTCGAGATCGCCGGTTTCGCCGCCTTCCTCCCGCTCCAGCGCGACGCGGCCGACGGCCTCCGCTGACACGACCGCTCCCCGGCTTTCGTAGAGGCGAGCGCGCAGGCCGAACCCGACGAGCCCGAACCGTCCCTCGTCGAACATCGGCGCTCGGCCGGACGAGACGCTTTGCCATTCCGCGCGGCCGATCACGGTGACGCCGTCGGAAAGGCCGTATTCGGCAAGGGCCTGCATGTCGGCCTTGCGGAAGACGGGGATGGCGGAGGGATCGCCGCTCTTGCCGAAGGACTCGCTCGCCTCGGCATAGAGCCCGCTGACGATCACCTCTCCCTCGCCCGTCTTTTTGGTCCAGGCTCCTGCCACGGCCTGCACCGTGCCCGAAGCGACGACGCAGAAACAGGCAAGCGCGCAAACGAGACTTTGGCGACGAAGAGCCATGCGACGACCGATCACTGAACGCGACACATCGGAGGCTTCACTCAACCTCAGAGTCCTGCCGGTTGCAATACGATCCGGCGGCACACGCGAAAAACATCGGCTGGCACGAGATGTCCGGCGAGAGTCGACCTCTCGACGCGGGCGATCGGCACCCGTCAAAGACCCATTCCCTTGTCTGGCTCAGCCGCATAGAGTGCGCTGCAATACAAGGCGTATCGGCGGTCGCCGGCGGGCTGGCAAGCTCTTGCTGGTCCGTCGCGGTTGGGAGGCCGGAAGCGCCATATGCCGTGTCTTCGGGAGGACATCATGGAAAGCCGCTATCGCGAGGCCTATGCCGGCTGGCAGCAGGACCCGGAGGGTTTCTGGCTGGAACAGTCCGGCACGCTCGACTGGTTCGACGCGCCGACGACGGCCTTCGACGGCACCGCCGGCATCTACGGACGCTGGTTTCCCGACGCCACCTGCAACACCTGCCACAACGCGCTCGACCGTCACGTCGCCGCGGGCCGCGGGGATCAGGCCGCGCTCGTCTACGACAGTCCCGTCACGGGCACGCAGCGCCGCATCACCTATGCCGAGCTGCTGCGCGAGGTGACCGCGCTCGCCGCGACGCTGACCGATCTCGGCGTCGGCAAGGGCGACCGCGTCATCGTCTACATGCCGATGATCCCCGAGACGGTGGCCGCGATGCTCGCCTGCGCGCGCATCGGGGCGATCCACTCGGTCGTCTTCGGCGGCTTTGCCGCGCGCGAGCTCGCGACCCGCATCGACGACGCTCAGCCCAAGGCCATGCTGACCGCCTCCTGCGGCATCGAGCCGTCGCGGACGGTCGCCTACAAGCCGCTGCTGGATCTTGCGATCGACTACGCCGCGCACAAGCCGGTCGCAACGCTCGTCCTCCAGCGCCCGCAGCTTCATGCGGAGATGATCGAGGGCCGCGACCACGACTGGGCGACGCTCCGCGACAAGGCGTTCGCCGAGATCGATGCCGGGCGCAGCGTTCCCTGCGCCGTGCTGAGGGCGACGGACCCGCTCTACGTCCTCTACACGTCCGGCACGACGGGCAAGCCGAAGGGCGTCGTGCGCGACAATGGCGGCCACATGGTCGCGCTGCACTGGTCGATGGAGGCGGTCTACGGCGCGAAGGCGGGCGAGGTCTGGTGGGCGGCCTCGGACGTCGGCTGGGTCGTCGGCCATTCCTATATCGTCTACGGCCCGCTCCTGAAGGGCTGCACGGCGATCCTCTTCGAAGGCAAGCCGGTCGGCACGCCCGACGCCGGCACCTTCAGGGCGCGTTCGGCCCAGAGGATGGTTTCGGTGTCGGCCCGTTCGCCGGCGAGGAAGAGCCTGCGGAACGCCGAGAGGTCGTAGCCCG